>NZ_CANRNX010000009.1 GCF_947632075.1 uncultured Flavobacterium sp. | reverse complement strand
GTAGAATGTCCTAAAGGAATTTCTTTAGAAAACATTGCTCGTATGAACCGTGAATATTTATCAGCTTCTATTAAATAAGCTTTTATTTATATATAACAAAAAAACTCTCTATTTATATAGAGAGTTTTTTTGTTATAAAATTGTTTATTTTTTTGTAGTATTGCCAAACTAATTTGCATAAATACTCATGAAAAATTTATTTATTTTAATTTTCTTTATTTTATTTCTAACTAATTCTGTAAATGCTCAATTTATTCATCTCGATTCAAATGAAAAATCAGATGATGGTGTTAGTATTGTTTTTGAAGATGGGTCAATTAAGAATGGTTTTGTGACAAACAATCGTGCCAAAAATAAAGCTTTAAGAGCCTTAGCTTTTACAACTAATTCTAATGCTTTGAATACACCAGAATTAGATGTTGATTTTATTTTATTTAAAGAATCTAAAGAATCTGAAAAATATCAAGAAATTGATGTCAAGCGTGTTTCTCAAGTTATCTTTAAGAACCCAGAAAATGGTTTTTTAGCTTATGACCGAACAACAATGTACGATATTAATGCTAAAACATTAGAAGTAGATTATTCAAACCCTAAACAGATGTTTTTTCAAGCAAATGATTTACCGGGCTTTAAAAGGTATAGAATCTTTGTTGGTACGGCACAACGTGGTTCAATTCTTATGTATACACCATATTATTATCTAAAACATCCGAGTAAAAATGAGGTGATTTATGTAAATCCATGGAGTATGGTTATACATAATAGAATTGTTAATTATTTTAAATATGTAGGTAGTAATTGTTCTGCTTTTATAGCTTATTTAGATAAAGTTGCAGATAAAAAGTCTGATGAATATAAAGCATTGAAACAAACTAAAAAAGATTTGAAAAGAGAAGCTAAAGAAAAATCTAAGTTAAAAAGGGAGGAATATAAAGAAAATAAAAAAGCAAAAATTTCAAATGAATATGAAAAGATGACTTTAGAAGAATTTGAAAATTTAAGAAAAATTGGAAGTGCTAATCCTTATGAGTTTTTATACAATTATTATTATCAAAAATATTTAGATTGTGGTTGTGAGCCACTTTAGTTTTATTAAATTTTATTATGAAAATTGCCATCATTCAATTTAATCCCATTTGGGAAAATGTAGCTGCTAATCTAAAATCGTTAACTTCTAAAGTTAATTCAATAACAGAAAAGATTGATTTAATTGTTTTACCTGAAATGTTTTCAACTGGTTTTTCCATGAAACCTGATTTAATCGCTGAAACTGAAAATGGTAAAGCTGTTTTGTGGATGATTGAAATTGCTAAAAGTAAACAAGTTGCTATTACAGGTAGTTTGGTTATTTCTGAAGCGAATAAATTTTATAATAGATTATTTTTTGTTTTTCCAGATGGAAGTTATAAAACCTACGATAAAAAGCATTTGTTCTCCTTAGCAGGTGAAGAAAAAGTTTATGAAGCAGGAAGTTCAAAATTAATAGTCGAATATAAAGGATGGAAAATTTGCCCACTTGTTTGTTACGATTTACGTTTTCCGGTTTATTCTCGAAACGTAGATGAAGCTTATGATTTACTTATATATGTTGCCTCTTGGCCAGATCAACGAATTTATGCTTGGAATACACTTTTAAAAGCTCGTGCGATAGAGAATATGAGTTATGTTGTTGCGGTTAATAGAAGTGGAGTTGATCCGTTTAATAATGTTTATTCAGGCCACTCACAAGTTTTAGATTATATGGGTCAATTTATTCAAGAACCTTTAATAGAAGAGCAGATTACAATCGTTTCTTTGGAAAAAGAAGGATTAAATAAGGCAAGAAACCGTTTTGCATTTTTAAAAGATGCGGATGAATTCAAGTTGATAGAATAAAAAAATCGAGCAAGTGCTCGATTTTTTTATGGTAAAACTAAAGTTTCATTCACTTCCCAATTGGCTCGTACATCGATTGGATTTTCAAATAAATAAACTTTTTCCGCTTGTGCTTTATTTAAATAATTTCCAGTGTCAAACTTTCCGTTATTATTTTTATCAACTATAATTCTAACTAAATATTTATTTGGTTTTAGTGTCAAAAACTCAATTGGTATGTTCTCAGATATAGTTACGAACGAAATAATATTTTCTTTGGAATCTAAAAGTTCTACAATCAATGGAAATTCGTTTGTATTAAGTAGATTTAAAGTCAGATTTCCGTATTTTGTGTAAGCTTCCGTAGAGAATTGTGTGGTTAAACTATCGTTACTTTTGTTATAAAAATCAATAATAGCACCAGGTAACATTTCAAAAGAGTATTTTTGATTTTCTTGTTTTTCAAAATCAATTAACATTCTTAAATTTAATTCATCATTTAAGATTTTAAAGGGAACTTGAGTAGAATCTTTGTCAATTAAATTCATCTTTTCAATATCAAAAGATTGTATAGGAGTACTTGTTATTAGTTCAATTCTATCTGTAAAATCTACGCCACCGTTTTTGTTAAATGAAATAGAAAGTGAATCAATTTCTTTTAATTTTCTCGGCTTGTTTACGAATGATTTTTCAAAATCTCCATTCTTAAAATTAAACTGTATGGAATCAAATTCAATTTTTGGTACAAAAACATGAATTGAATCGCTTTTTTGAATTTTCGAAAAACGAACATCAATAGGCTTGTTATCTGCTAAAGCTTCTATTTCTAAGTTTTTGTATTCACCTTCATACGCAACTAACCATTTGTTTTGACTAACCATTGAAGGTCTACCTGCGTTCGGAAGTTTATCTTCTTTAAACAAAATAAGTTCATGTAAATTATCTGTTGGAACCTGAATTGGTTCTGAAATAAATCCAATTTTTTCAGTTTTAGGTTCAAATTTATGATTGTTGTTTTTGTCTTTTAATGCAACTAAATAATATGAACCTTCTTTTACGTTTTCAATTGAAAAAGTAGTTAAGCTATCTAATGTATTGGTAATGTAAATTGGTTTTTCTTTAAAAACGGTTGAATCTGTAAAAGTTGTTGCATCATAAAGCATAACCGAAACAAAATTATCTTTCTTGAAGTTATAACTTTCCTTAATGCTTCCTTGAACTTTTAATGAATCTATAAAGCTACCTGTAGAGAAAACATATTTAAAATCAGTAAGAATATTTCCTTCGTTATTATCTGCAATACTTTGACCAAAATTGAAACTATATGTAGTATTTGGTTTTAAGCTGTCTAATATTTTAATAGTAACTGTTTTTGTAGCTCCACCCGCTGGAATAATTTCGGGTTGCGTATCAAATGGTGGTGAAATAATTAAATTTTGATTGATTTTATTTAGTTTGATGTATTCATCAAAAAATAATTTGATTTCTTTTGAATCAAAATGAGTTGAGAAATTTTCGGGAATAGATTTTAAAACCACAGGAGGAAGTGTGTCTGTAGCACCTCCGGTGATAAAACCTCTTTTTGCACAACTGGTTAGTAGTAAGCAAGAAATTAAAAAAGTTGCAAGCGTGTATGTTAAGAATTTCATTAAATACAAATTTCTACAAAGTAACTATTTTATTTCAGAGTTTGAAAATGTTTTGTTTAAGATGTTATTTTGTGTAAGCAATGAAAAATACGCTTAGTTTGCTATTAGGAATTTTAAGTAATTCATTACCTAAAAGTTCTAAAGTTGAACCGGTAGTAACAACATCGTCTATAACTAAATAATGTTTTCCGTAGTCATTTTCATTAAAGTTTACGGAAAACAAGTCTGTTTTTAACTGACTTCTTGCAAATATATTTTTTTTAGTTTGCGATTTTGTATAAAAGTTTCTTACTAATCTTTTTTTATTGTAAGGAATTCCCGTTAACTCTTCTAATCTTTTTCCGAAAGAATCTAATTGATTGTACCCACGTTCTTTTTCTTTTTTAGGATGCAACGGCACTGCAACTAATTCGTCAATATCTTTAAAGCTATCATGTTTTTGGTATCTTTCGTAAACTAGCTCTGCAAAGTAAATTCCAATTTCTTGTCTGTCTTTGTATTTTAATTCATGAATTAGTGAATGAGAAATCTCTTCTTTATTATAGTACATTAATGCATTTGCATGTTCTAATTTTAATTTTCCATAAAATCGATTTTTAATAAAAGGATTAGAGTTTATTCCTACAGAAATAAAATCTAATTGATGTGTACATTTTACACAAATAAAATGTTTCGGGTTTAAAAGAGTTTCTTTACAACCGACACAGTTTTTTGGATAAATTAAATTTAAAAAATGCTGAAACATACTGTTTTAGATTTTGTAATTCAATTTACAAAATAATACTGAATTACTTTAATTTATTATTTTAAAACTAAACGTATATTTATGAACTAATTGTTTTTTTAACTTCAATCACTTTGTTATTTTTGCACTATGGCAAAACAAGAAGATATTTTTAAGAATGTAATTTCGCACGCAAAAGAGTATGGATTTATTTTTCCATCGAGCGAAATTTACGATGGTTTGAGCGCGGTTTACGATTATGCTCAAAATGGAGTAGAATTAAAAAGAAACATCCGTGAATACTGGTGGAAATCAATGGTTCAAATGCATGAAAATATTGTAGGTATCGATGCTTCAATTTTTATGCATCCAACCACTTGGAAAGCATCTGGCCACGTTGATGCTTTTAATGATCCATTAATTGATAATAAAGATTCTAAGAAAAGATATAGAGCCGATGTTTTAATCGAAGATTATTGCGAAAAACTTTGGCAAAAAGCTCAAAAGGAAATCGAGAAAGCTCGTGCTCGTTTTGGAGAATCTTTTGATGAAGAACAATTTATTGCAACAAACGGAAGAGTTGTAGAGTATCTTTCTAAAAAGAAAGAAATTTTAGAACGTATGGCTCGTGGTTTAGATACTGGTGATTTAGCAGACGTAAAATTGCTAATTGAAGAATTAGGTATTGCTGATCCAGAAACAGGTTCTAAAAACTGGACAGATGTTCGTCAGTTCAACTTAATGTTCGGAACTAAATTAGGTGCATCTGCAGATTCTGCAATGGATTTATATTTACGTCCAGAAACGGCTCAAGGTATTTTTGTAAACTTTTTAAATGTTCAGAAAACAGGTCGTATGAAAATTCCTTTCGGAATTGCGCAAACAGGAAAAGCTTTCCGTAATGAAATCGTTGCGCGTCAGTTTATTTTCCGTATGCGTGAATTCGAACAAATGGAAATGCAGTTTTTCGTAAAACCAGGAGAAGAAATGACGTACTACGAGTATTGGAAAGAAACTCGTTTAAATTGGCATTTATCTTTAGGATTAGGAAAAGAAAATTATCGTTTCCATGATCACGAAAAATTAGCGCATTACGCAAACGCTGCAACAGATATTGAGTTTAATTTCCCATTCGGATTTAAAGAATTAGAAGGAATTCATTCTCGTACAGATTTTGATTTAAAAGCACACGAAGAATTCTCTGGAAAAAAACTTCAGTTCTTCGATAACGAATCTAATTCATCTTACGTTCCTTACGTTGTTGAAACTTCTGTAGGTTTAGATCGCTTATTTTTAGCTGTTTTCTCTAAAGCTTTACAAGAAGAAACTTTAGAAGATGGTTCAACAAGAACAGTTTTAAAATTACCTGCAGTATTAGCTCCAACAAAAGCTGCTGTTTTACCTTTAGTTAAAAAAGATGGTTTACCAGATGTGGCTCGTGAAATTATCGAAGACTTAAAATGGGATTTCAACGTAGCTTACGATGAGAAAGATGCAGTTGGTCGTCGTTACCGTCGTCAAGATGCATTAGGAACTCCTTTCTGTATCACGGTTGATCACCAAACATTAGAAGACAAAACAGTTACAATTCGTCATAGAGATACCATGCAACAAGATCGTGTTTCTATTTCAGATTTAAGAAATATTATCAGCGACGAAGTTTCTATGAGAAACTGGTTAATGAAAATGTAAATTTCTTTAGAAAATATTTGTAAAACCTTGTAGACTCTGGCTTGCAAGGTTTTTTTGTTTATAAAAAAATGACATTTATCAGTTTTGTTTTTTTTCTTAGTCTTATTTTTGCGTTTTATAATTAACTCTTTTTGTTAAAATAGTACTCTAAATGTATAGTTTAAATTACAGATTTTTATTTTTTATTTTTTTCAATTCATTATTGATTCATGCCCAAATAGGTATAGGTACACCAACACCACATCCTCAATCGTCCTTACATTTAAAAGAAGATAATAAAGCTTTGGTTTTAAATAGTATTTCTAATTTGGATATAATATCTGACCCTATTGAAGGTATGCTGATTTATGATTCTTCTGAAAAATGTTTAAAAGCTTTTGTTAATTCAGAATGGTCAGAATGTTTCGGTTCTCAGAAAAAAGATCCTGTTGTGTCGGTTAAAGGGCCAGGTTTTATTGGTGATTTTATTAGAGGAGAAGCTCTTGTTGATGCAACTTTTCAAGTTACTGTATCTAATGATACGTTTAGAGATGTTTCTTTAGGGTTTCATATTTCTGATCTAGAATTATTTGTTGAAGGTATAACTGTTGAAGCAGTTTATCTTGCAGATAGTAATGTTAAAAATTCTATACAAATTGAAGCTGACTTTCCTGCTGGAGGAGCTAAAACTATTGTTTATAAATTATCTGGTATTCCGGAAGCTCCATATACTGTAATTAATGCTGTTTGGAATAAAGTTGTTTTATCTTACGAACATTCTACTCCTGTTAAATATAAATTTGAATGCTCTAACGGTTTTTGGGCGCAAGAAATTACGCCGTTGTTGATAAATGGTTTTGAAAAAGATGTTTCTTATAGTGGACAATATAAATTAACTTATGATATTGATGCAACAGGTTTTGTTTTTGAAGCTTTTACCCAGACTTCAAATGGATTAACAATACAAGCAGATCAGGTTGTAGGTCAGCAATCAGGAGAAATTGTTTTTAATTTATCTGGGGTTTATAATACAAACTTGCATAGTAATGCTTTGTTTTTACCTCCCTACGGATGTACTATTTCATTAGGCTTTTTTGAAAGTTGTAAAGAAATAAAAGATATTGCGCCTTATGCTACAAGTGGTGTTTATTTAGTAGATGTTGATCGTGTGGGAAGTTTAGAACCATTAGAATGTTATTGTGATATGGAAACTGATGGAGGAGGATGGATGTTGATTTTAAATTATTTACATAAAGCAGGAACCAATCCTAATTTAAATATTTTATCAGATAGATTCCCTATTCAAAATGGTACTATACTAGGTGTTGATGAATCATCTACTCCATATTGGGGGCATATATCAAGTAGTTTTGCTTCTAAATTAAATTTTAATGAAGTAAGATTTTATGGTATAACATCTAATCATAAACGTAAAATCAATTTTAAATTGGGGTTGTCAAATGCAGTTAGTTATGTAAAATTAGGAAGAGGTTCTTTTATTGGAATTGAATCAAATTCTGTTTTTCTTGATGGACATAATGCTGTATTACCTAGTTCTTCAACTAAAGTTTATTCAGATAAATTAGACTATGCCTTAACAGAA
Source organism: uncultured Flavobacterium sp. (assembly GCF_947632075.1). Lineage (GTDB taxonomy): Bacteria > Bacteroidota > Bacteroidia > Flavobacteriales > Flavobacteriaceae > Flavobacterium. Next base: position 42,202 of record NZ_CANRNX010000009.1, on the reverse strand, counting down.
TTTCCTTTTTGGCAATCAGGCGGGCCGAATTGGTCTATAAAAACTAAAAATAGTTCAGGAGCTGCTAATAGGTGGGAAGTAGATGATTTTTGGCACACAACCGCCACGCAAACCAATAGTCCATCAACTCATCATCAAGTTTGGGTACGTTAATTTTTTATATTTAAAAAAATGTAGGTATTTATTTTTGTATTTAAAAAAAAACATTATATTTGAAATGTATCCAAGGGGTGATTTCCTTGGATGCTAAATGAATATTTGATTCATTTTATAAGTGGTTGGTTAGGTTGCTCATGTAATGAGCAACCTTTTTTTCTAACTTTTCTTTAAGAAAAAATGATGTAGTTTATAACTTAACTTTGTTAACTTTGTAATATTAACTTAATTGAATTTCATATGTATCCAGAAGAAATTGTAAAACCTATGCGTGAAGAGTTAACTCTTGCAGGTTTCCAAGAATTATATACAGCTGCCGATGTAGAAGAGATTTTAGCTAAGCCAGGAACAACTCTTGTAGTGGTTAATTCAGTTTGCGGTTGTGCTGCTCGTAATGCACGTCCAGGTGCTCGTTTCAGTTTAGATAACGAAAAAAAACCAGATCATATTGTAACAGTTTTTGCTGGAGTAGATAAAGAGGCGGTTGCCGCGGCCAGAGAAAAAATGTTTCCGTTTCCTCCTTCATCACCATGTATGGCATTGTTTAAAGACGGTGAATTAGTTCATATGTTAGAACGTCATCATATCGAAGGGCATCCTGCGGAAGTAATTGCAGAAAATTTAAAAGAAGCTTACAATCAAAATTGTTAATCTTCAATATAACTTTCAAAACAAACCACCTTTTTTGAGGTGGTTTTTTTGTAAAATTGTATATTTGACCCAAATTATTTAGTAAAGTGGAAAAAATTATTTCTTACCCCTTAAGTATTCTCTTTTATTTGTTAGTAGGATTTTTCTTGGTTTTATTTCATCCTATTCAATGGGTTTGTTATAAGTTGTTTGGATATCAAGCTCACAAGCAAAGTGTTGTTGTACTTAATTGGTTTTTAATACGATGTGCAAATATATTAGGTACAACTTTTACTGTTAAAAATATTGAAAGAGTGCCTAATGGTAAACCAATAATTTTTGTAGCTAATCATCAGTCGATGTTCGATATAGTTTCTATTATTTGGTTTTTAAGAAATGCACATCCAAAATTTGTAAGTAAAAAAGAATTAGGTAAGGGAATACCAAGTGTATCTTTCAATTTAAAATATGGAGGATCTGTTTTAATAGATAGAAAGGATCCGAAACAAGCTTTGCCAGCAATAAAAGGTATGGGTGAATATATTCAGAAATACAATCGTTCATCTGTAATTTTTCCTGAGGGTACACGTTCAAAAAATGGAGTTCCAAAAAGCTTCGCTGAAAATGGCTTGAAAATGATGGTTAAATTTGCTCCAGATGCCTATATTGTGCCGTTAACAATTAATAATTCATGGAAGATTTTTAAGTTTGGAATGTTTCCGAATGGATTAGGTTCAAAGGTTTCTCTTTATGTTCACGAACCTATAAAAGTGAGTGATTATGATTTTCAAACTTTGTTTGATAAAACTCATGAAGCAGTAATATCAAAAATAAAATAATAAAAGTTATTATAAAATAACGTGTAAACAATAAAATATGTCGATAAAAAACGTACGTTTAGAAGTCATGCAATTCTTGGAAAAAAACATAGATAGTTTTGTAGAAAATTATCTAATTCCAGTGGAAAAAATTTGGCAACCTTCTGATCTTTTACCTGATTCTGAAAATGATAATTTCTTAGAAGAGGTTAAAGAATTGAGAGAATTTGCTAAAGAATTGCCTTATGATTTTTGGGTTGTAATGGTAGGAGATACTATTACAGAAGAAGCTCTACCAACTTATGAATCTTGGTTGTTAGATGTTGAAGGAGTTGATCAAAGAGGTGGTGAAGATGGAAGTGGTAACGGATGGGCTAAATGGATTCGTCATTGGACTGGAGAAGAAAATCGTCATGGCGATTTGTTAAATAAGTATTTGTATTTATCAGGTCGTGTGAATATGAGAGAGGTTGAAATTACAACACATCATTTAATTAATGATGGTTTTGATCCTGGTACAGATAGTGATCCGTATAAAAACTTTGTGTTTACAAGCTTTCAAGAATTAGCAACTTATGTTTCTCATAATAGAGTTGCACAAATGGCTAAAAAGCACGGAAATCATAAGTTATCTAAGCTTTGTAGATTAATTGCTGGAGATGAGATGCGTCATCATCACGCTTATTCAGAATTTGTAGATCGAATCTTTCAAGTTGATCCGTCAGAAATGATGTTGGCTTTCCATTATATGATGAAACGTAAAATTACAATGCCAGCAAATTTAATTCGTGAATCTGGTGGCAAAATTGGCGATGCCTTTCATAATTTTTCAGATTCAGCTCAAAGAATCGGTGTTTATACTTCATTAGATTATGTTGATATTCTTGAAAAATTAATTAATCGTTGGGAAATTGATAAGATAAATAATTTAAGTGATGATGCTGAAAAAGCGCGTGATTATTTGATGAAATTACCTTCAAGAATGGCTAAATTGGCAGAAAGAATGAAGGTTTCTGAAGAAGCGCATGTATTTAAATGGGTAACTCCAGCAGTTGTAAAATAGTTTAAAAAAAGCTGATGATTCATCAGCTTTTTTTTATCTTTAAATTATGAATAAAATTGAACAAACAATACAATTCGTTAAAAGAGAATTATCAAATAACGAATCAGGGCATGACTGGTTTCATATAGAAAGAGTTTATAAAAATGCTTTAAATATATTAAGTGAAGAACAAGCTAATAAGGAAGTGGTTTTGTATGCAGCTTTATTGCATGATATTGCAGATAGTAAATTTCATAACGGTGATGAGGCTGTCGGTCCAAAAAAAGCTGCTGAATTTTTAAGAAGCATTTCTGTAGATGATCAAGTGATTAATCATGTAGTTAAAATAATTGAAAATATTTCTTTTAAAGGTGGAAATTTTAATCGCTCATTCAATTCGATTGAGCTTGAAATTGTTCAAGATGCTGATCGTTTAGACGCTATTGGTGCTATCGGAATTGCAAGAACATTTAATTATGGCGGGTATAAAAACAACTCGATTCACGATCCAGAAATTGCTCCAAAATTGAGCATGACAAAAGAAGAATATAAAAATCATAAGGGAACAACGATAAATCATTTTTATGAAAAATTGTTACTTTTAAAAGATTTAATGAATACAAATTCTGCAAAACAAATTGCAGAAGTGAGGCATCAATATATGTTAGGATTTCTTTCTCAGTTTTATTCAGAATGGGAAGGTGATTTATAAAAAAAAAGCGAACTATTTAGTTTGCTTTTTTTTATAAATTATTTTTTAATTATTTTCTTTGTTGAAGTATTTTTACCATCTTTTATTTTTACCAAATAAACTCCTGATTCAAAATTAGAAAAATCTAACTCTTTTGAAATTGCGCCAAAATTTTCAATTGAATGACTTTGTAATTTACGACCTCTTATATCATAAGTTTCCATAAATATAGTTTCGTTACTTGTAGATGAAAATGAAATTGTTACAATGTTTGAAGTTGGATTCGGGTATAAATTAAAATCTTCTAATTCAAATTCTGTATTTGAAGCAGTAGAGTTTATGTAGAATGGTTTTGAAACTGTGTAGAAGATGTTCCCTACTGCCTCAATTTTTATTCTTGCGGGCTTGTTTGTAGTTGATACTACTGGAACATTAATTGTTTCGTTTCCGTCATTTGGTGTATTTGCTTTTAAAACATGAGAATAAGTTTCTCCATTGTCAAGAGATAATAAAATATTTACATGTGATGTGTTTATGTTATTTGATGTTGTTCCTGCAACATTCCAAGTTATTGTTTTTTGTTGTCCTGCAGTCCAGTTAGGTTCTGGATAAGAAGTTATGTTATTAGGATAAGTAATAACAAATGGTCCTGTCCTTGCAAATGTAATTCTTACGTTTGCAGATTTTGTTTGTCCTCCTGTTAGTGTATTGTTATCTCTAACAGTTCCTGCAAATTTCATTGTTCTTAATGTTCCTGTACGATTAATTGAGGTGTTAATGGGCAATCTTTCCCACGTTGATGAAACGATACCATTTGAATTGGTTGTTCCTGCTAGTACTGTTTGTACCGAAGGAAAAGATCTTGAAGGATTTTTAGTTGGTTCAATTGATCTAAAATTAGGGCCGATTGTCGAATTTGCTACAGGTGGTTGTGTAGAAATTCCATTATCCATTTGTTCCCATGTATAAGTTAAACTATTTGGATTATTTGAATCTGTAGCATTTAAAGTTAATAAAAAGGGAGTGCCATAAGGAATTGTTTTGTTATCTGACGTGCTTGTAATTATTGGACTAGTATTTGTTGTGGAAATAATTGTAGCACATGAGTTTGAGTTTGATAGTAAAAAAGAAGTGATTTCTTGAATACTAATTTGATGAAAATATGCATCTGAATTATTTTGAACATTTGAATCGCATATTCCAGCATAGGCAAGAATAGTTGATCCACTTCCAGGTTCAACTGCTGTTAAGTCGTTTCTGTTTCCTTCACAAGAATTATTATAGGTATGATTTGCACCAAATTGATGACCAACCTCATGGGCTACATAGTCAATGTCAAAAGGGTCACCTACTGGTCTGCTCGTTCCGGTTACACCTAATGCTTTATTTCTTGAGTTACAAGGTGAAGGTGATGCAAGTCCTCCGGCACCAGTGCTAACAGTATGGCCGATATCGAAGTTGTTTGTTCCAATGGTATTTGTTATTACGCTTTGACTTTGCTCAATTAACTGTCTAGTGTTGTTATTAGAAAAATTATCTGTATTTATGAAAATAATAGCGTCATTATTTCCTACTAAAACTAATCTTATTGATAAATCTCTTTCGTAGATAAAATTTAATCTATTTATAGTAACGTTCATTGCTGATAAAACAACTTGTTTTTTCTGTTGTTCTGTTGTTTGAGGAACACTGTTAGGTGCTCTATTTAAATGAAATTGAGCATATTCTGTAGTACAAGCCATTGCCATTCGATAACGTCTGAACTTTTGGTCAATACTTAAAGTTTGTATGTCACTTACAGTAGATAAATTATTATTTAAATTAATTTCATCAGAAAAACATTGGAACGTTTGGGCCGAATTTTCTATATTTTTTCTCTGGTAAAAAATATATGAACTAAAATCTTTAGTAAATGTATCAACATAATAAGTTGTGAAATTACTATCACTACCTATAACGTGCATACCAAAAGCTGGGGTTATACTAATTTTAATAACGTTTGATGGATCTTTTAAGTTAATTGCAGTAAAGTTTTTTATTTCAGAGAATTTATCTGCTAATTCATTATCTAACAATTGAGTGCTATAAACTTCAAAAAGCGAAATATTTCCCGTTGCATCAGGAAATTGCACATGTACATGTGATATTTGCCCCGATAAATCATCAGGTGCGTCTAATAGTTGTTGTTTTAAATTATCAAAATCAACTTCAAATAATTTATATTCTTTAGGAAAATTAACTCTGTCGAATTTACTTTTCGAATTCAGATGATTATTATTAACTTCTTTCCAATTTTTATTTTGACCATTAATTGATAAAACTGAGAAAAGTATAAGAATGAAGGTTAAAAAATGTGATTTGTTAGGCATTTTAAATTGTTTGTTGAATTAATTTTTGTAAAAATAGGGATTATTTTTACAATGTCAAGTTTTGGATAGTTTAAATAGATGAAGTTTTAACTAATTCTTGTGTTAAATAAATTAAATTTGTAAAAAAATAAGAAATTTTGAAAATATTTGATTCTATAAAAAGTTTTAAAACTTCTAATCAAACTATTGTAACCTTAGGAACTTTTGATGGAGTTCATTTAGGACATAAATCTATTTTGAATAAATTAAAAGAGGCTTCAAAAAATTCAGATGATGAAAGTTTGGTGTTGACCTTCTTTCCTCATCCAAGAATGATTTTGCAGCAAGATACTGATATTAGGCTCTTAAATACTATCGAAGAAAAAGCGGAGTTACTTAATAATTTTGGAATTGATAATTTAATTATTCAAAAATTTGATAATACATTTTCTCAACTTGAACCTGAAGATTTTGTTAAACAAGTTTTAGTTGATCAGTTTAATATCAAGAAAATTATTATTGGCTACGACCACCGTTTCGGCAAAAATAGAGCTGCAGATATCCACGATTTAATTAATTTCGGTGAGAAATATAATTTTGAAGTAGAACAGATCTCTGCTCAAGAAATCGATGATGTTTCTGTAAGTTCAACAAAAATCAGAACAGCCTTAAAAGAAGGTAATATTACTTTAGCGAATGAATATTTAGGATATAACTATTTTTTGAACGGAATTGTAGTTCAGGGAAAACAATTAGGAAGAACAATTGGATATCCAACAGCCAATATTCGAGTGACTGAAGGTTACAAGTTAATACCTGCAATTGGTGTTTATGCAGCTTATATTATTGTTGATGCCCAAAAATATTTTGGAATGATAAATATTGGGACTAATCCAACTTTAGGCGATAATCCGATTACAATTGAAATGAATATTTTCGATTTTAATCAAGATATTTATGGTAAAAAAGTAACTATTGGCTTTATTGAAAAAATTCGTGAGCAACAAAAATTTAATTCTTTAGATGAATTGAAAGCGGCTTTGAAAAACGATAAAATAAAAACACTTCAAATAATTTCATAAAATATGATTGCACAAAAACTGTTTAAAACTGTAGATAATGCTCCATTGATTCTTTTCAGAATTTTCTTTGGATTGGTCTTTGTTGCGGAAAGTTTTGGTGCAATTGCGACAGGTTGGGTGACCGATAATTTAGTTGCTCCTCAAACTAATTTTACATTTATAGGATTTGAGTTTTTAAAATATCTGATGGGTGATTACATGTATTTACATTTTGTAATTATGGGTTTGTTATCTCTCGGTGTTACCTTAGGGTATAAATATCGTTTTAGTATTATTGGACTTACTATTATGTGGGCTGCTGTTTATTTTATGCAAAAAACTTCGTACAATAATCATTATTATTTAATGCTACTTGTATGTTTAATAATGAGTTTTTTACCAGCAAATAAATATGCTTCTGTAGATGTTAAACAGAAAAATATTTCTCCAAAAAATTATATGCCCCAATGGATTTTGTTGGTTTTTATAATCCAGGTTGCTTGTGTATATTTCTATGCAACAATTGCAAAGTTTTATCCAGATTGGTTAAACGGTACAGTAACCTCGAATATGTATGCTTCTATGACAAAGTTTCCTGCTTTTTCAGAGTTGTTTCAAAATCATTACTTTCATTTGTTTATTGCTTATGTTGGAATTGCTTTTGATGGCTTAATTGTGCCAGCTTTGTTATGGAAACGAACCCGTATTTTTGCTGTTGTTTTGTCTTTAATATTTCATATCAGTAATTCCATAACTTTAGAAATTGGAGTTTTTCCATATTTTGCTTTGGCTTTTTGCATTTTCTTTTTTCCTCCTGAACAAATAAGAAAAATTTTCTTCAAGAAGAAACAACCTTTAAATGAAGATATTCCTGAATATGACTATGAATCAAAAAAAGTTTTTCAGTATTTTTTTATACCTTATTTAGTTATTCAAATTCTATTGCCAATCCGTCATTGGTTTATTAAAGGTGATGTGCTTTGGACGGAAGAAGGTCATCGGTTAAGTTGGCGAATGATGTTAAGAAGTAGATCGGGCGTAGTTAGATTTAAAGTCGTAAATAAAGTAAGTGACGAAAGGTTGTTTTTTGAACTTTCTGAAATTTATACTGCTAAACAAATTGCAAGGATAAATACGCCTGATATGATTTGGCAAGCAGCTCAGCAAATTAAACAAGAATTTGCTAAAAAAGGGATTGATGTAGCGGTTTTTGCACAATCGAGTTTAGTTTCGATAAACGAAAAACCTTCCTTAAAATTAATTGACTGTAAGGTTGATTTAACTGAAGTAAAATGGAGTCATTTTAAACATCACGATTGGATTTTACTTTCGTATGATTCAGACAACGAATCTTTTGAAAAATCCATTAGTTCAAAACCACCATTCCAGCTCATTACTCCGTAAGTGTAGTATTTTATCCAATCACCAAGATTAATGTAAGTAGTTTTGTTTTCAATATTTAAGGTCATTGGTAAATGACGGTGGCCAAAAATAAAATAATCGTTTGGATGTGTCTGTATTTTTCTTTTTGTATATAAGATTAGCCATTCGTTATCTTCCCCTAAATATTTAGCATCGTCTTCTCCAGAGATAAGTTTGTTTTTTACAGAAAGGTATTGAGCCAGTTTTACACCTAAGTCTGGATGAAACCATCTAAAAAGCCATTTAGAAAACGGATTGGTAAATACTTTTTTCATTCGCTTGTATCCGAAATCACCAGGTCCTAAACCGTCACCATGCCCAATGAAAATTTTCTTGCCTAAAAATTCAAATTCTTTTGGTTCGTGATAAACCGGGATATTTAATTCAGTTTGAAAATAATCTTCCATCCATAAATCATGATTTCCAACAAAGAAGAAAATTTCTATTCCATTGTCACGCATTTCTGCAAGTTTCCCTAAGATGCGAACAAATCCTTTTGGAACTACGGTTTTGTATTCGAACCAAAAATCAAATAAATCTCCTACAATAAATAAAGCAGCCGCATCTTTTTCAATAAACTGCAACCACTTTAAAAACTTCTTTTCACGAGGTAAACTAAGCTCACGAGTAGGTGCTCCGAAATGATGATCAGAGGTGAAATACACTTTTTTGTCTGTAGGAATATTTAGTTTCAAATCTTATAAATTATCAGATTGATACCATTCTGCGTACGAGCTTTCTGTTTCTTGTAAGCGTAATGAAAATAGTTTAATGTTTTCTGGTAAACGATCTTTTATTTTTTGAGCGAAATCTATAACCATATTTTCACTTGTAGGTTGATAATTAACTAAAATTACGTGATGTCCGCGATCTTCTAATTCTTTTGCAAGTTCAATATGTGGTGTATTTTTGTTGAAAACAGTAGCGTGATCAAATATTTCTACAATTTCTTCACGAACAATTTTTTTTAAATCACTAAAGTCAATTACCATTCCGAATTTTACATTGTTTGAATCTGTAATTGGAGAACCGATAACTGTTACTGAAAGTTTATAGCTGTGTCCGTGAACGTTTCTGCATTTTCCGTCATAACCATATAAAGCATGTCCGGTTTCAAAAGTAAATTGTTTTGTGATTCTAATGTTGCTCATTGTGAAAAAATTTATGCAAAATTACTAAATTAAAGATGAAGTACGACTTAATCAAATCTAAAAAACATTATTTGATAGGTTAGGTTTATAAAAGTAATGAGCTCGATGATGGATCGAGCTCATTTTTATATGATAACAATAGATGTTATTTAGAAAGTTCAGTGAAGTATTTAAAGAATAATGGAATGGTTTCAATTCCTTTTAAATAATTAAACACTCCGAAATGTTCATTTGGTGAATGAATGGCATCAGAATCTAGTCCGAGTCCCATCATGATGGTTTTTGATTTTAATTCTTTTTCGAATAATGCTACAATAGGAATAGATCCTCCAGAACGAACCGGAATTGGTGTAACGCCAAAAGTATCTGTGTAAGCTTTTGAGGCTGCTTGGTATCCAATTGAATCGATTGGAGTTACATAACCTTGACCACCGTGGTGAGGTGTAACTTTAACTTTAACCGATTTTGGAGCAATGCTTTCAAAATGTTTTTTAAATAGTTCTGTAATTTCTTCCCAATCTTGATTTGGAACTAAACGCATTGAAATTTTAGCATAAGCTTTAGAAGCGATAACTGTTTTTGCACCTTCTCCTGTATATCCACCCCAAATTCCGTTAACATCTAAAGTAGGACGAATAGAATTTCTTTCATTAGTTGTGTATCCTGCTTCTCCGTGAATATCTTCAATATCTAATGCGTTTTTGTAATCTTCTAAAGAGAACGGACGTTTACCCATTTCATCTCTTTCTTCACGAGAAAGCTCTTCAACTTTATCATAGAATCCAGGAATTGTAATATGATTGTTTTCGTCATGTAACTGAGCAATCATTTTAGATAAAATGTTTATAGGATTTGCAACCGCACCACCATATAAACCAGAATGTAAATCTCTGTTAGGTCCAGTAACTTCAACTTCTACATAACTTAATCCTCTTAAACCAGTTGTAATTGAAGGTTGTGTGTTAGAAATCATTCCAGTATCTGAAATTAAGATTACATCATTTTTTAGTTTTTCTTGATTTCTTTCAACAAACCAAGCTAATGATGCAGATCCTACTTCTTCTTCCCCTTCAATCATGAACTTAACATTACATGGAAGTGTATTTGTTTGCATCATTAACTCTAAAGCTTTAACGTGCATAAACATTTGTCCTTTATCATCACAAGCACCACGAGCGAAAATAGCTCCTTCAGGGTGAATTTTTGTTGGTTTAATAACTGGTTCGAAAGGAGGTGAGTCCCATAATTCGATCGGGTCTGCTGGTTGAACATCATAATGACCGTAAACTAATACGGTAGGAAGCGTAGGGTCGATCGTTTTTTCACCATATACAATAGGGTATCCTGGTGCTTCACATATCTCAACTTTGTCGCAACCTGCTTTTTCTAAAAAATATTTTACTTTTTCTGCAGTATCTAAAACATCTTGAGAGAAAGCTGTATCAGCACTTACAGACGGTATTTTTAATAAGTCAACTAGTTCATTTATAAAACGTTCCTTGTTTTCTTGAATGTAATTCTTAATGTTTTCCATGTATTGTTTAAGTATGAAAGGTTAAGTCGAACAAATATAATTATAAAAAAAATAATATTTTTTCTTGCAGATTAAAAATCACTTTGTATATTTGCAACGTCTTAAAGAAACAATGACAGTCTTTGTAAGCTCAGGGTTTCGAAACGTTTCGCGGGTATGGTGAAATTGGTAGACACGCCAGACTTAGGATCTGGTGCCGCAAGGTGTGAAGGTTCGAGTCCTTTTACCCGCACAGAAAAAAAACCTCTTCAAATCGAAGAGGTTTTTTTATTTTGTCATATTTGTAAAATGAGCTGAAAATAAATGCGTATTTTTGATGAATGAATTTTAAAGAAATTTTGAAATATTCATTTTTTTTTATTCAATATGAAAATACAGACGAGTTGAAAACTAAAACAGATTTAATTCTGTTTTCTAACGTTAATAAATTGTTTATTATGTAAAAATTAATTAAATAATTTTATAATCTACATACTAAGTCTTATTTTTGCGTTTACACTATTAGAAAAATTTAGCCCAAGCTAAGCTATAAAGCATAATTTATGAAAGAAGTTACAAAAGAAGTATATCTAAAATGGTATGAAGACATGCTATTTTGGAGAAAGTTTGAAGACAAACTGGCTGCTTTATATATCCAACAAAAAGTTAGAGGATTTTTACATTTATATAACGGACAAGAAGCTATCCTTGCAGGAGCGCTTCATGCAATGGACTTATCTAAAGATAAAATGATCACAGCTTATCGTAATCACGTTCAACCAATCGGAATGGGGGTAGATCCTAAATGTGTTATGGCTGAGCTTTTAGGAAAGGCAACTGGAACTTCTCAAGGTTTAGGTGGTTCTATGCATATTTTCTCTAAGGAACATGGTTTCTTCGGAGGTCACGGAATTGTTGGAGCTCAAATTCCTGTTGGTGCTGGAATAGCTTTCGCAGAACAATATAAAGGTACTGGCGGAGTTTCATTAACTTATTTCGGAGATGGTGCTGCTCGTCAAGGTTCTTTACATGAAGCGTTCAATATGGCTATGTTATGGAAATTACCAGTTGTGTTTATTTGTGAAAATAACGGATACGCAATGGGAACTTCTGTAGAAAGAACAGCTAACCATACAGATGTTTGGAAATTAGGTTTAGGCTACGAAATGCCTTCATTTGCTGTTGATGCAATGAATCCGGTGAAAGTTGCAGAAGCAATGTTCGATGCTATGGAAAGAGCACGTCGTGGAGAAGGACCAACTTTCTTAGAAATGAAAACGTACCGTTACCGCGGGCATTCAATGTCTGATGCGCAACATTATCGTACTAAAGAAGAGGTTGAAGAGTATAAAAAAATCGATCCAATTACCCAAGTGTTAGATGTTATTAAAGCTAACAATTGGGCAACTGACGAAGAAATTGAAGTTATTGATCAACGTGTGAAAGATTTAGTTTCTGAATGTGAGCGTTTCGCTGAAGAATCTCCATATCCAGAATTGAATGTTATGTACGATGTAGTTTACGATCAAGAAAACTATCCATTTATACCTCATAAATTATAAAAGATGGCAGAAATTATTACAATGCCTCGTTTAAGCGATACCATGACAGAAGGTACCGTTGCAACTTGGCTTAAAAAAGTTGGAGATAAAATTTCTGAAGGAGATATTTTAGCAGAAATTGAAACAGATAAAGCAACTATGGAATTTGAATCTTTCCATTCAGGGGTTTTATTACATATTGGAATTCAAGAAGGTGAAACCGCTTCTGTAGATAGTATTTTAGCTATTGTTGGAAATGAAGGAGAAGATATTTCAGCGTTATTAAACGGTGGATCTCCAGTTGCTCAACAAGTTGAAGAAACTGTAACTCCTATTCAAGAAGTTAAGGAAGAAATTAATGCTGCTGAAATTCCTGCAGGAGTTAAAGTGGTAACTATGCCACGATTAAGCGATACAATGACGGAAGGAACTGTAGCATCTTGGTTGAAAAAAGTTGGAGATAAAATTTCAGAAGGTGATATTCTTGCGGAAATTGAAACAGATAAAGCTACTATGGAGTTCGAATCGTTTAACGAAGGAACTTTATTATATATTGGGATTCAAGAAGGTGAAACTGCCTCTGTAGATAGTATTTTAGCTATTTTAGGTCCAGAAGGAACAGATGTTTCTGCGATTGTTGCAAACGGAGGAAAAGCTCCTGTTGCAACTATTGAAGCTCCTAAACAAGAAGTGAAAGCTGAAGTCAAAGTAGAAACAGTTGTTGAAACAACTTCTACAAACGGAAGAGTTTTAGCTTCGCCATTAGCTAAGAAAATTGCTCAAGATAAAGGTATAAACCTATCTCAAGTAAAAGGTTCTGGTGAAAACGGACGTATTGTTAAAAGCGATGTTGAGAACTTTACACCTCAAGCGCAAGTTGCAGCAACTACAAATGCACCAAAAGCAACGGTTCAGACTTTTGTTCCGGCTGGTGAAGCTAATGCAGAGGTTGTGAAAAATTCTCAAATGCGTAAAACAATTGCTCGTCGTTTAGCTGAATCTAAATTCACTGCGCCACATTATTATTTAACTATCGAAATTAACATGGATAATGCTATGGAATCTCGTAAGTTAACTAAAGTTTCTTTCAATGATATGGTTGTGAAAGCTTGTGCAATGGCATTGAAAAAACATCCACAAGTTAATTCTTCTTGGACAGATGAAGCGACAATTCTAAATCATCATGTAAATGTTGGTGTTGCTGTTGCTGTTGAAGACGGTTTAGTTGTGCCTGTAGTTAATCATACAGATTTATTGAGTTTATCTCAAATCGGATCTGCAATTAAGGATTTAGCTGGAAAAGCGCGTAATAAAAAATTACAACCTAAAGAAATGGAAGGTTCAACATTCACAGTTTCTAACTTAGGAATGTTCGGAATTGAAGAATTTACTTCAATCATCAACCAACCAAATTCTGCTATTTTATCTGTTGGAGCAATTATTGAAAAACCAGTGGTTAAAAACGGACAAATTGTTGTAGGTAATACAATGAAAGTTACTTTAGCTTGCGATCACAGAACAGTTGATGGTGCTACAGGTGCAGAATTCTTACAAACATTAAAACATTTTATTGAAAACCCAGTTACGATGTTGGCGTAATCAATATTTTTGAATAAATCTCAAAAGCCCGTTTTGATTCATCAAGACGGGCTTTTTTTTGTATTTTTGTTTAAAAATTTACAATATGAAAAATTGGTCACTAATAGCAATATTTGCTTTTTCTTTAGGAAATGTTTTTGCTCAAACAAATCAATCCTATCAAGTGAAAGAAAATAATGTAATTCAAACTTTGCAGTATTTGACTTCAGATGAATTAGAAGGTAGAGATTCTGGAACTGTTGGAATTGAAAAAGCGGCTAATTATTTAGAAAATCAGTTTAAAGAAGTTGGAATAAAACCTTTCTTTAAAACGTATAAAGATACGTTGACTAATTTTGAACCTGCAGCTTATAATGTTGTTGGTGTTATCGAAGGTACTGATCCTAAATTAAAAAAGGAATTTGTAATTATAGGTGCTCATTACGATCATATTGGAAGAATTGCTGCTGTTGCTGGAGATGATATAGCAAATGGAGCAAATGATAATGCTTCGGGAACAACTGTTGTTTCTGAAGTTGCTAAATATTTTGCCGAAACAAAATCGAACAAAAGAAGTATTTTAGTGGTTTATTTTTCTGCAGAAGAAAAAGGTTTATTAGGAGCTTATTCATTGGCAGAGAAATTAAAAAGTGAGAATTTCAATCTGTATTTAATGTTGAACTTTGAAATGTTAGGCGTTCCAATGGATAAAGATTATGAAGTGTTTATTACTGGATTTAAAAAATCTAATATGGCTCAGAAAATGAACGAGTATGCAGGAAATAATTTTGTAGGATATTTACCTCAAGAATTCCAATATCGTTTATTTATGGCATCAGATAATTATCCGTTTTACACGGAATTTAATGTGCCTTCACAAACTATTTGCACATTCGATTTTGATAATTTTAAATATTATCATCACGTAAAAGATGAATTTGAAGTTATGGATACAAAGCACATGACAGATCTTTCTAACAAATTATTGCCAATTGTTACTAAAATGGTGAATGCACCATCTCAAGAGATTAAATTAAACGAATAATGAAAAATATACTTATTACAGGAACAAGCCGTGGAATTGGTTTAGAACTGGTTAAGAATTTAGCTAATAGCGGAAATAAAATTTTAGCAATTTCTAGAAAAGTTGCTGAAGAATTATCATCGTTACCAAATGTTACTTGCGTTTCAGCAGATTTATCTATTGCTGCAGATTTAGATAAAATTGCAGAAGTAATTAAATCAAACTTTATCAGTTTAGATGTGGTTATTCATAACGCAGGAGCGATTGTGAATAAACCATTTAAAGATATTTCTACCGAAGAATTTGAATACGTATATAAAGTTAACGTTTTTGGTGTTGCTGCTTTAAACAGAGCTGTTTTACCTTTTATGCCAAGCGGAAGTCATGTAGTTACGATCAGTAGTATGGGCGGAATTCAAGGTAGTTTAAAATTCCCTGGATTAGCAGCTTATAGTTCAAGTAAAGGAGCTGTTATTACGCTATCTGAATTGTTAGCTGAAGAGTATAAAGAACAAGGTGTTGCATTTAATGTTTTAGCTTTAGGAGCTGTTCAAACAGAAATGTTACAAGAAGCATTTCCTGGTTATCAAGCGCCAATTAATCCAGAAGGAATGGCGACTTACATTGCTGATTTTGCTTTAAACGGAAATAAATATTTCAACGGAAAAGTTTTACAAGTTTCATCTACAACACCATAAAATAAATTGCAAGCGGTTTTACAAAAATATTTACCAGAACATGCGGTAGCTCCGGTTTTTGAACTGATAAAAAATAATCAGGTTCATTTAAAAATTGTGAGTGAGCGTGCAACAAGACATGGAGATTATCGGAAAAATCCCGATGGTTCACATGCTATTACGGTAAATTCAAATTTAAATAAGTACCGTTTTTTAATTACATTAATACATGAAATAGCACATTTAGTTGCTTTCAAAAAATACGGAAGATACATTAAACCTCACGGAATTGAATGGAAACAAACATTTCGGTTGTTAATGCTTCCTTTTATAAATCCAACGATTTTTCCTAATGAAGTTTTACCGTTGATTGCCAAACATTTTAAAAATCCAACAGCGAGTAGTGATACCGATGCTTTGTTGTCTATAGCTTTAAAACGCTTTGATGGTCCTAATGAAAACTATTTTATTAATGATTTGCCTTTGGGATGTTTTTTTCGAATTCCTTCAGGCAGAGTTTTTAAAAAAGGGCATTTACGTGTGAAACTTTTTGAATGTATGGAAGTGAAAACAGGAAAAGTCTATTTGTTTAAACCTAATGCAGAAGTTGAACTTCTGAAAATTAATTAACATAATGAACGAGAATTATTATGCAATTATAATGGCCGGTGGTGTAGGTTCACGCTTTTGGCCAGTGAGTACTCCAGAGTTTCCAAAACAATTTCACGATATGTTGGGAACAGGTGAAACTTTAATTCAAAAAACATTTTCAAGATTAAGTCAGCTTATTCCTAAGGAAAATATTTTAATTCTTACGAATGACAAATATGCTGAAATAGTTCAAGAACAGTTACCGATGATAAACAACGAGCAAATTGTTTTAGAACCAGAAATGCGAAATACGGCACCTTGTATTTTGTATGCTTCAATGAAAATTAAAAAAAGAAATCCGAATGCATTAATGATTGTGGCTCCTTCTGACCATTGGATTGAAGATGAGGTGCAATTCGTGGCTAACTTACAGCGTTCTTTTGATATCTGTGAACACGATAATGTTTTAATGACTTTAGGAATTTTACCAACATTTCCGAACACGGGTTACGGATATATTGAATTTGATAAATTAGATTCACGTCAGGTTAAAAAAGTGGTTCAATTCCGTGAAAAGCCGGATTACGTTACAGCTAAGAAATTTATTCAAAGTAGGAATTTCTTATGGAATTCAGGTATTTTTATTTGGAGTGTGTCTTCGATTTTAAATGCTTTTGAGAAATTTCAACCTGCAATGTATAATTTATTTAACGAAGGATTTGAAAAGTTAAACACAGATGCTGAAGCTGCATTCGTTTCTGAAAATTACGGAAAATCAGACAATATTTCTATTGATTATGCGGTGATGGAAAATGCAAAAAACGTTTTTGTTTTACCTGCTACTTTTGATTGGAATGATTTAGGGACTTGGGGTTCTCTTTATGATAAATTACCAAAAGATGCGAATGAAAATGCTGTGGTAAATGCGACAATTGTAATTGAAAATGCATCAAATAATATCATTAGAACAAAACCTGGTAAAAAGGTTGTAATAGATGGTTTAAATGATTATATCATTGTAGATAAAGATGACGTTTTGTTGATTTATCCAAAAAAGAAAGAACAAGATATTAAGCAGGTTGTTGCTAAGATAAATGCAAAATAGTACCAATAAAAAAACGCTTCAATTTAATTGAAGCGTTTTTTATATCTAAACGTTATTTTACAAAGTTTATAGCGTTAGCTATTGCATCTGCCATTCCATCAGAATTTTTACCTCCTGCAGTAGCAAAGAACGCTTGTCCACCACCACCACCTTGGATGTATTTTCCTAATTCACGAACAACTTGCCCAGCGTTTAATCCTTTGCTTTCAATAATTTCTTTAGAAACGTAAGCTGTTAACATTGGTTTACCTTCTGTAACTGTTCCTAAAACAATAAAGAAGTTCGTTCCTGTTGCTCCAATTTCGTAAACTAAATCTTTTGCTCCGTTTGCATCTAAATCAACTTGTTTAGCTAAGAATTGAACTCCGTTTACTTCAGTGATTTCTTTTAATAAATCACCTTTCATATTTTTTGCTTTTTCTTTCAATAACTGTTCTAATTGTTTTTTTAATTTCGCATTCTCATCTTGTAATGAATGCACAGCTTTTAAAGTATCTTGCGGGTTTTTAAGCGTTTCTTTAATATCTTTTAAGGTATTTTCTTGTCTGATATAGAAATCGCGAACTGCATCGCCTGTAATCGCTTCAATACGACGAATTCCTGCTGCAACAGCTCCTTCAGAAATAATTTTGAAAGACCAAATATCAGCAGTGTTTTGTACGTGAATTCCTCCACATAATTCCATCGAATTTCCAAACTTAATCGCACGAACTAAATCACCGTATTTTTCACCGAATAATGCCATCGCACCTTCTTCAACCGCTTGGTTAAACGGAATAGCTCTGCGCTCGATTAATGGTAATTGTTCTGCAATACGAGCGTTTACAAATGCTTCAACTTCTTTTAATTCTTCGTCTGTTACTTTAGCGAAGTGCGAGAAGTCAAAACGTAAATAATTTGGCGCTACTAACGATCCTTTTTGTTCTACGTGAGTTCCTAAAATAGTACGTAACGCTTGGTGTAATAAATGCGTTGCCGAGTGATTTTTAGAAGAAGCCGAACGTAAATCAGTATTTACTTTTGCTACAAAAGTAGCTTCGATATTTTCTGGTAATTGTTTTGTAAAATGTAAGATTAAGTTGTTTTCTTTTTTCGTATCAATTACTTCGATCGTTTCATTAGCAGAAACTAAAACTCCTTTATCTCCAACTTGACCTCCACCTTCTGCGTAGAATGGTGTATGATCTAAAACAATTTGGTATAAAGTTCCGTCTTTTTTAGATTCAACTTTACGAATACGAGTAATTTTTACTTCGTTTTCAACTTTATCGTACCCTTCAAAAGTTTCAACATTTCCTTCAATTAAAACATTCCAATCGTCTTTAGAAATTTCAGATGCCGCACGAGAACGGTCTTTCTGAGCTTTCATAGCTACTTCAAAACCAGCCTCGTCTAACTCATATCCTTTTTCACGTAAAATTAAAGCTGTTAAATCAATTGGAAAACCAAACGTATCGTACAATTCAAACGCTTTAGCACCATCAACAAATCTTCCGTTTGTTTCTGCAATTACGTTATCTAACAAATGTAAACCTTGATCTAAAGTTCGTAAAAAAGAAGCTTCTTCTTCTTTAATTACATTTTTTACTAAATCTTTTTGAGACACAATTTCTGGGAAAAATTCTCCCATTTGCACAGCTAAAACATCAACCAATTGATAAATAAAAGGTTCTTTTGTGCTTAAGAATGTAAATCCGTAACGAATAGCACGACGCAAAATACGACGGATTACATAACCTGCACCGTTGTTTGACGGCAATTGTCCATCTGCAATAGCAAAAGCAACCGCACGCACATGATCAACAATTACACGAATAGCAATGTTGATTTTATTTTGTTCTTCTGAAATATTTTGAACCGTATTATCGGTATATTTTAAACCTGTAATTTGTTCAACCTTTGCAATGAGCGGCGTAAATACATCGGTATCATAGTTTGATGTAACTCCTTGCATAGCCATACATAAACGCTCAAATCCCATTCCGGTATCAACGTGTTGTGCAGGAAGTTTTTCTAAAGATCCATCAGCTTTACGATTGAATTCCATAAATACGTTATTCCAAATTTCAACCACTTGCGGATGATCTTCGTTTACTAACGAACGGCCAGAAACCTCAGCTCTTTCGGCATCTGTACGTAAATCGATATGAATTTCAGAACATGGTCCACATGGTCCTTGATCGCCCATTTCCCAGAAATTATCCTTTTTATTTCCTAAGATAATACGATCTTCAGCAACATATTGTTTCCATAAATCCCAAGCTTCTTGATCAAACGGAACATTTTCGTCTGGATTTCCTTCAAAAACCGAAACGTATAAACGATCTTTATCTAACTTTAAAACTTCGGTTAAAAACTCCCAAGCCCAAGCAATTGCTTCTTTTTTAAAGTAATCACCAAACGACCAGTTTCCTAACATTTCAAACATCGTATGGTGGTACGTATCAAAACCAACATCCTCTAAATCGTTATGTTTTCCCGAAACACGAAGACATTTTTGTGTATCGGCAATTCTGTTACTTTTTGGTGTGGCGTTTCCTAAAAAATATTCTTTAAACTGGGCCATTCCCGAGTTGTTGAACATTAAAGTTGGATCGTCTTTTAAAACGATTGGAGCCGAAGGAACAATTAAATGCCCTTTGCTTTCAAAAAAATGTAGAAATTGTTTTCTAATGTCTTGTGATTTCATTCTATATTTTAATTTCTTATAGTAATTTCAGTTACAGAAGTTTGTTTCTGTTTTTAACTTGCAAAATTAAGCATTTTTTTCATGCTATTTGATTTTTTTGTTTTTCTGAATTGTAACTTTTTTAGATTTCTGATACTAATAAGAAAATTGTATATTAGCAAGTAGCAATTCTAATAAAATATGCAAGTAGATTTACCTGAGAAAAGATATTATAGTATTGGCGAAATCGCGAAAGCCTTTTCGGTAAATACCTCGTTGATTCGGTTTTGGGAGAAAGAGTTTGATATTCTTAAACCAAAGAAAAACGCTAAAGGAAATCGTATGTTTACTCCTGAGGATTTGAAGAATTTAAAAATAATTTTTTACTTAGTTAAAGAACGCGGATTTACTTTAGAAGGAGCTAAAGATTATTTAAAAGATGCTCAGAAAAAACCTATGGATACTTTAGAAATTATCGGGAAATTGAAAGATATTAAAACGGAATTGCAAAAATTAAAAAACGAACTTTAAATTTAATTAAAACAAGAAGAATGAAAAAAATCCTTCCTATCATTATTGTAGTTGTAGTATTAATTGTTGGTTACTTTATGTTATCAATGAATTACCAAAATACAGCGTTAACATTTAAGCAAAGTGCCGATAAAACTTGGGCAGATGTTGAAGGTTCTTATCAAAGAAGAAATGATTTAATCGGAAATTTAGTAAACACGGTTAAAGGAGCTGCAGATTTTGAAAAATCGACTTTAGAAGCTGTTGTTAATGCAAGAGCGAAAGCTACTTCAATGAATATTGATCCGTCAAATATGACACCTGAACAATTAGAGCAATTTCAACAAGCACAAACTGGAGTTAGTTCTGCTTTAGGGAGATTATTGGTAACTGTTGAGAAATATCCTGATTTAAAAACAAATCAAAACTTCTTAAAATTGCAAGATGAATTGGCTTCAACTGAAAATCAGATTTTAACGGCTAGAACAAGATTTAACGGAAGTATCGAAGTTTATAACGGTTATGTATTAAAAATGCCAAACAAATTTTTCTTATCTAATTATCCAGAAAAACCTTTCTTTAAAGCTGAAGCGGGTGCAGAAAAAGCTCCTGAAGTTCAATTCTAATTTGATTAAATAATGGCTGTAACAGAACAATTTATATCTAAAGAAGACGAATTAGAAATTATTGATGCAATTCAAAATGCTGAAAATAAAACATCTGGAGAAATTCGTGTTCATATCGAAGAGCATTCAGAATTAGAAGTTTTAGATCGTGCTAAAGAAGTTTTTGTTACGTTAGAAATGCATAAAACAAACGCCAGAAATGGTGTTTTGTTTTATATAGGTATTCGTAATCGAAGCTTTGCGATTTTTGGCGATAACGGAATTAATAACGCTGTTCCTGATGATTTTTGGGAATGTACTAAAGATGTGGTTATTGAACATTTTAAACAACAAAAAATTAAAGAAGGTTTGGTTGCTGGGATTTTAAGAGCTGGAGAGCAATTGAAAAAATACTTTCCAATTCAAGAAAACGATGAAAATGAACTTTCTAACGAAATATCTAGAGGATAGATGAGAAATATTTTAAAAACAAAAAATGTTATCATAAGTAGCTTATTTCTTTTGTTTACTATTGGAGTTTTTGCTCAATTTCAAATTCCAGCAAAACCCACAAAAGTTTCAGAGCAAACCAGTGTTTATGATTATGCTAATCTATTAAAACCAGATCAGAAAAAAGCTTTAGAAACTAAACTGATTAATTATGCAGATACTACTTCTACTCAAATTGTAGTTGCTATTATTCCGAGTTTAGAAGGAGAAAGTGAAGGTCTGTTGGCTCCGAAATGGGCACATGAATGGGGAATTGGAGAAAAAGGAAAAGATAATGGAGTTTTTATTCTTTTAGCTGAAAAAGAACGAAAAATATGGATTGCACCAGGTTATGGTTTAGAACATATTTTAACTGCTGGAATTAATGGTGAAATTATTAGAAATTATATTATTCCAGAATTTAAAAAAGGAGATTATTATCAAGGATTGAATGTTGGAACCACACAATTAATGAAACTTTTCTCTGGAACTTATAAAGGTGAAAGAAAAAATAATCCTAAAGATTCTAGTTCAATTCCAACTTTCGTAATTGTATTTGGCGTAATTGCTTTTTTGATTATTGTAAGCGTTATTAAAGGTAAAAAAGGAGGGAATGGAAACAATCGTGGAAGCGGTGGATTTAGCGGTCCTGATTTATTTGATATTATAGTTTTAAGCCGAATGGGACGTGGTGGTGGAGGAAGCTTTGGTGGCGGCTTCGGTGGCGGAAGTTCAGGAGGTGGCTTTGGTGGCGGCTTCGGCGGAGGTGGTTTCTCTGGAGGTGGAGCTGGAGGAAGTTGGTAAATATAATTTTCTATAAATAAAAAAGTTCGATTGTAAAATCGAACTTTTTTATTTTGTTAAATAAGTAGTCCCTGTTACTCTATTGAATATGTCTTTGTTTTCAGCTATTTTTGAATATAATTGATCTCCTAAAGTTGTTTTAAGTTGTTCTTTTAATGTATCAGTAAGTTCAATTAGCTCTTCGTTTGATAAATCTGCAGTTAATGACTTGTATTTGAAATAAAAAATTTTACTTAAAACTTTTGTGTCAGTTTTGTTAAATTCAGGAAAATTGTTTCTTAAAATTGCAATGTCTTGATTTACAAATTCTGTTAAATTATTAGGGTTGTCTTTAATTGTTTGTCTGTCAATAATATTTTGAGCATTCATTGAAATACTGAAAGCAACAAACAAAAATGATAAAAGTATTTTTTTCATGATTTGATTCAATTTGTTAGAAATCAAAGCTAAACAATTTCTTTTATTTTCAAAAGAAAAAGTTTTATTTTATTCTGTTTTTGAGATCATAAAAAAAGCGAGCTTAATTAAGCTCGCCTTGTATTTTTTTATTTTAAAATAACTATTTTATTTTCTCCATTAACTTCAACAGATGTTAATCCGTGTTTTGATAAGTTTTTCATTGAAGCATCCCATTTCTTTCCACTTAAACCAGCTTCTAATTTAAGTTGTCCTAAATCAAAACGATTTTCGTTTTTCTCAAGAATTCCTACAATAATTTTTTCTTCAGCTGTTAACTCAAATGTCGGAGCAGGTTTTTCTGGTCGCATTTGTGGGAAGAATAATACCTCTTGAATTGAGGGGATGTTTGTTAAGAACATAATTAAACGATCCATTCCAATTCCTAAACCAGAAGTGGGAGGCATTCCATATTCTAATGCTCTTAAGAAATCTTGATCGATGAACATTGCTTCGTCGTCTCCACGTTCAGAAAGTGCCATTTGAGCTTCAAAACGCTCACGTTGATCGATAGGATCGTTAAGTTCTGAATATGCATTTGCAATTTCTTTTCCACAAACCATTAATTCAAAACGCTCTGTTAATTCTGGGTTGTCTCTGTGTTCTTTTGTAAGTGGAGACATTTCTTTTGGATAATCAGTAATGAAAGTTGGTTGAATGAAGTTTCCTTCACATTTTTCACCAAATATCTCATCTATTAGTTTTCCTTTACCCATTGTTTCATCAACAGGAATTCCCATAGATTTTGCAGCCTCGAAGATTTCTTGTTCAGTCTTTCCTGTAATGTCAAAACCAGTGAAATGTTTGATAGCATCTGTCATAGTTACTCGTGCGTACGGAGCTTTGAAGTTGATTTTGTGTTCTCCAAAAGTAGCTTCTGTAGTTCCGTTTACTTGATTAGCACAGTATTCCAATAAGTTTTCTGTGAACTCCATCATCCAGTTGTAATCTTTGTAAGCTACATATATTTCCATAACAGTAAATTCTGGATTGTGTGTACGGTCCATTCCTTCGTTACGGAAGTTTTTAGAGAATTCATAAACTCCGTCAAATCCACCAACGATTAATCTTTTTAAATATAATTCGTTTGCAATTCTCATGTATAACGGAATGTCTAAAGAATTATGGTGTGTGATAAATGGTCTAGCAGAAGCACCTCCTGGAATTGATTGTAAAACAGGAGTTTCTACTTCCATATATCCAGCTTGGTTGAAGAAATCACGCATTGCTGTGAAAAGTTTTGTTCTTTTCATGAAAACGTCTTTAACTTGCGGATTTACAACTAAATCTACGTAACGCATACGGTAACGTAATTCCGGATCTGTAAATGCATCGAAAACATTTCCTTCTTCATCTACTTTTGGAAGAGGAAGTGGGCGTAAAGCTTTACTTAGTAAAGTGATGTTAGAAACTCGGATACATTTTGCTCCTACTTGAGTAGTGAATAATTCACCTTCGATTCCGATGAAATCACCTAAATCAATTAATTTTCTAAAAACTTGATTATATAATGTTTTGTCTTCGTCAGGACAAATTACATCTCTATTTAAATATAACTGAATACGTCCTTCTGAGTCTTGTAGTTCGGCAAAAGAAGCTTTTCCTTGATCACGAACACTCATTAAACGACCTGCAACAATTACCTTCTTACCTTCTTCAAAAGTTTCCTTGACTTGCTTCGAAGTATGGTTTACTGGAAACAAATTTGCTGGATATGGATTGATGCCAAGTTCTTTTAACTTGCTCAATTTCTCTCTTCTGATGATTTCTTGTTCTGAAAGTTGCATGATTTTTTTAAAATATAATTGTTTAACATGCAAAGATATGATTTTTTAGAATTGTAATTAACATTCTGTCTTATTTAACAAGGAATTTTGCGTAAATTTGTTTGATTGAATTTATATAAAATGAGTTTTTGGCGTGTTTTATTAGCAATTGTCTTCCCTCCGTTATCGGTTTTAGATAAAGGTTGCGGATCTATTTTGATTGTGTTTTTGTTAACTTTGGCAGGGTGGATCCCTGGAGTTGTTGCTGCTCTAGTTATTTTGAATAACCCAAAATATAAATAATGATTTTAATTAAAGATGAATAAAAAAGTTATAATTGAAGAATTAGGTTTAAAGGATTATAAAGAAACTTGGGATTATCAAGAAGAATTGTTTCAAAGTATTTTGGCGATTAAATCAGAAAACAGAAGAGAAAATAAAGAGACTGAAACGCCAAATTATTTACTTTTTGTAGAGCATCCACATGTTTATACTTTAGGAAAGAGTGGAGATATGTCTAATATGCTTTTAAATGAAACGCAATTAGCAGAAAAAGGTGCTACTTTTTATAAAATAAATAGAGGTGGAGATATAACGTATCACGGACCAGGACAGGTTGTTGGTTATCCGATTTTGGATTTAGAAAACTTCTTTACAGATATTCATAAATATTTACGTTTTTTAGAAGAGGCTATTATTTTAACTCTTGCTGAATATGGTGTAAAAGGAACTAGAAGTGAGGGTGAAACTGGTGTTTGGATTGATGTTGGCACTCCTTTTGCCCGTAAAATTTGTGCTATGGGGGTTCGTGCTTCTCGTTGGGTTACTATGCATGGTTTTGCATTGAATGTGAATTCTGACTTAGGTTATTTTGATCACATTATTCCGTGTGGAATTCGTGGAAAAGCTGTTGCTTCTTTAAATAATGAATTAGGAGTAAAGTCTGTTGATGAGGTAGAAGTTAAAAATAAAATAATTAAACACATTGAAGCTCTATTTGGAATGACTATTTTGAATAGAAATTAACAAATTATATTCCAATATTTAATAAAAAAAACATTTAATTCTTATAGGTTAAATGTTTTTTTTATTTAGTTTTTATCGCAAAAAATGTTTTTTTTTCTATCGATTCTCTTTTTGGTTTTAAATTAACATTTTTTTTGTTGATTAATTTTCTTTAATTTAACATTTATTTTGCTTTTTAGGTATATAATTGTTAATATTGATATAAAATTAATAAAATAGACAAATGGAAAGAAAATTTACATTCAAGCTAATTCTGTTTTTCATTTTGTTTTATTCTGCCATTACTTTGGCACAGGAAAAGCAAAAAATTACAGGAATTGTAACTTCTCAAGACTTGCCGTTATATGGTGTAAGTGTTATGATTGAAAACACCGATGAAGGTGCAATTACTGAAGAGGATGGTTCGTATGCTATTTATGCAAAACAAGGAGATGTTCTACGCTTTTCATATTTAGGTTTACAAGATGTTACTAAAACTGTTGGCTTGTCTATATTCATTAATGTCTCAATGAATGATGACTCGTCAGTTTTAGATGAAATTGTAATTTTAGGTTATGGTCAGAAAAAAAACAAAAACGAGCTTACTGGTAATGTTGTTCAAATTAGTGGAGACGAAATTAGTAAAGCTCCTTTAGCTTCTGCAGATCAAGCTTTACAAGGTAAAGTAGCTGGTTTAACTTTAGCTGGTGATTCAGGTACACCAGGTTCAACTCAGTCAATTAGAATTAGAGGAATGAACTCCGTATCTGCTAGTAATGATCCGTTGATTGTAATAGATGGAATTCCAGTGACGAATTCTAACTTGACTGGAGATGCAAATTCCTCTTCTTTATCTGCGCTTTCTGCAATTAATAGTTCAGATATTGAAAATATAACTGTATTGAAAGATGCGGGAGCAACATCTGTTTATGGTGCTCGTGGTGCAAATGGAGTTATTTTAATTACTACTAAAAGAGGGAAGTCTGGTGAAACACGTTATGAATTCAGTTCTTCTATCGGTTTCCAAAATAATGCTGTAAAAGGACCAACTCCATTGTCAGGTCAAAAGAAAATGGATTATGCATTAGAAGCTTTTAATAATACTTATAATGGTGGTGGGGTATTTGATTATGATGCAGTATATAATCAAATGATTACTGCGATGCCAAATGAAACTGCTGGTTTGCAAAATTGGATTGATCAAGGAAAACCAAATAACGATTGGTCAAAATGGTTACAAAATAAAGACGCATTGGTTAATATATTAAATTTCTCTGCAACTGGTGGTGATGAAAAATCGAATTTTTATGCTTCATTAGGTTATAATAAAACAGAAGGTACAATGATTGGTTCTGACTTCAGAAGAGTTAGTGGTTTGTTTAGTTTTGATAGACAATTGTCTGATAGAGTAGATTTTGGATTTAGTGCTAATGTTTCTAATATTAAGCAAGAAGGTATTTTAGAGCAAGGTGCATATTATTCTAATCCAAATATGATTAGATATTTTATGAGTCCATGGAATTCTGCATATGGTCCAGATGGGCAGTTGAATATAAATAGATCATTGTTGTCTGGATTGCACAACCCGTTATACACATTACCTAATAATATTAGATATAATGATGTAATTAGAGCAATTTCAAATGTTAAGGTTTCGTACAAAATTACCGAAGATTTAAGATTTAATACTCAAATGGCTTTAGATTACAATTATACTTATTTCAGAAATTTCAACAATCCTTTTCATGGTGATGGAGCTAGCTACCATGGTTATGCAGAAAATTCAGCATCATCTTATTTTCAATATAATACGCAAAATAGTTTAGATTATAGATTCTATATCGCAGATAATCATCGTTTTGATGTTAAGGTTTTGATGGAATATGAAAAAATGAAATTGAATTATTTATATGGAGTAGGTTATAATATTCCTGAAGGATTCAACATGTTAGGTAATGCATCTAAAGATTTTAGGGCATCAGCTACTTTTGCAGATCAAGCTAATTTATCTTATTTAGGATTGATTAACTATTCTTTTAATAATAAATATTTAGTTGATTTATCGTTAAGAAGAGAAGGAAATTCGAAGTTTAGTCCAAAAAATAGATGGGGAACTTTTTGGTCAGCTGGTGCTGCTTGGAATATTATGAATGAAGAATTTATGATTGGTTCTGAAACTATTTCTCTTTTACGACTAAGAGGATCTTATGGGGTTACAGGTAATTCAGGAATTGGTCGAAATAAATACCAGAATACTTTAGTAACAGAAAGATATGATGGTCAAACCGGATTTGTGCCTGGTCAAATAGGTGACGATATAACTTGGGAAAAAGTTTATAAATCTGATATTGGGTTAAATTTAGGTTTCTTACAGAATAGAATAACTGCGTCTGTTGCGTATTATAATTCGTTAACAAAAGATTTGCTTTTAGCTGTTCCGGTAACTAGAACTTCTGGTTTTGTGAATGTTTTAAAAAATGCGGGAGAATTAAAAAATAATGGTTGGGAATTTGAATTCAGTGCTCAGGTAATTGAAAAAGAAAATTTTTCATGGTCTGTTTATGGAAATTTTGCGACATTAAAAAATAAAGTTACTTCAATGCCAATAATGCCAGATGGAGATAAATTAACCCCAACGTCATCTTTTACTAGAATTGAAGAAGGTCATCCAATTCGTGGTTGGTATATGAAAAAATATGCTGGAGTTAACCCAGAAACGGGTGATGCTCAATGGTATGTAAATGGTAAAGATGGGGAGGTGACTAGTAAATATGCTGATGCAAAAGTTGCTTGGCAAGGTGGAAGTGCAATTCCTACTTATTCGGGAGGTTTTGGAACTCAGATAGAAATTGGGAATTTCTTCGTTAATGCTAATTTATCTTTCTCTGGAGGAAATAAAGTTTATGAAGATTGGGGGAATTATGTTCAAGGGACAAGTTCAACTGCCTTGTTAACTTTTAACTCAACAGATTATGTAGATGATCGTTGGCAAAAACCGGGCGATATAACAGATGTGCCAAAATTTACTATAAACAGTAATAATAATGCGAGTGTTTCAACAAGGTTCCTGAAAGATGGTGATTTTGTTAGATTACGTGATGTTTCATTTGGATATAACTTTGATAAAAAAGATTTACAACAATTAAAATTAAGTGGGTTAACACTTTCTGTTCGTGGAACAAATTTATATACTTGGGTAAAAGATAAATCATTGAAGTTTGACCCAGAAGTTGGGGCGAATGCAAGTGATGGAAGTTATGGTTATGTTGGTTTTATTTCGCCACCTGTAAAATCTGTAGTATTTTCTGTTAATGTTAAATTCTAAAAAAGATGAAAAAATATATATTTAAAATAGGTGTGCTAACCCTTTTAACAGTTGGGGTTACTTCATGTAGTAAAGATTCTTTAGATCCGGAGTTGTCAACTTCAAGAGACCTTGATAATGATCCAATTAAGTCTTTGACAGATTTAGATTACCTAATTAATGGTATGATGAAGAAAATGGCTGTCGCTCCTTATTACGGTCGAGATTATATTATTTTTAATGAAGCACGTACGGATAATGCTTATTCTATTGGTTCTTCAAATCGTTTTGTTACAGTTTCTGAAATGAATGTGAAGATTGGAGAAGCTTATCCTGCGGATACATGGTTGGCTATTTATCAAGTAATTTTGAATGCAAATTATGTTATAAATGCTACTGAAATTCAAGATGGAAAAATTGCAGTTGAAGGTAATCAAGCTGTGATTGATGACTATAGAGGCCAGGCGTTGGTGGGGCGTGCATTAGGGCATTTTGATTTATTGAAACTATACGGACAGCATTATGTTGATAATCAGGGAGGAAAAGACGCTCTTACTATACCTTATGTTAACAAAGTGCCAAAAAATCCGAATATGATTTTTGAAATGACTAATGTTAGAAATACTCTTGCAGAGGTTCGTGTTAAAATTTACGCAGATTTAGATGAAGCAATTTTAAAAATAACGAATACTGACAAAACTAAGATTACTAAACAAGCGGCATTGGGTGTTAAGTCTCGAGTTGCATTGTATTTTGCCACTTATTTTCCAGAAGATTATCAGGTTGCTTTAACAAGCGCTGAGCTTGCAATTGCAGAAGGTGGTTCTGTAATATCTGCAGCAGATTTCAAAGGTCAATTTTCAGGTAATATTGTGAATGTGAATTCTGTTTTTGAGCTAGCATTTCCTTCTGATGATCATTTAGGAAATAATGGGTTACATCAAATTTATAATGGTACTTCGTACGGAGATATTGTTGCTCAACGAAATGTAGATTCATTATATGTAGCAAATGATGTTCGTAAAACGATTTTAGGCACTGTTGCTGGAAATTTAAGAAATTTAGGAAAGTATACGGCTTTTGCAGATAATGTGATAATTATGAGATATGAAGAGTTGCTTTTAAATGCTGCAGAAGCTGCAATCGATATAGATCCAGCTTTGTCATTGGACTATGTTAATCAAATTAGAAATAAAAGAAATATTGATCCTTTGGTAAGTATTTCTAAAGATGATGTTCTTTTGGAAAGAAGAAAAGAATTGATTTTTGAAGGTTTTAGATACGATGACTTGATGAGGTTAAAGCGTGATGTGCCTCATAACCCAAGGTTAACGGAGACTATTTTATACGGAGATTATCGAACAGCTTTTCCAATTCCATTATCGGAGATTAATGCAAGTGGAATGGAACAGAATTTCGGATATTAATTTGAATTAGTTTAAGGCAGGAGTTTTACTCCTGCTTTTTTTATAAATTAATTTTTAATTGATCGGGAAGTAAACGAAATGATTTTCTATGATATTTGCAAGGACCATATTCTAAAATTGCTTTTCTGTGTTCTTTAGTTGGGTAGCCTTTATTCTTTTTCCAATTATACATCGGAAACTCCTCGTGAATAATATCCATATAATTATCACGTTCAGTTTTTGCAATTATTGAAGCGGCTGCAATATTTAAAAATTTAGCATCTCCTTTAATAATGCATTCATACGGTATGTCTTTGTAGGGTTTGAATTTGTTTCCGTCTACTATTATATATTCGGGTTCAATTTCTAATTTTGCAATAGATAATTGCATTGCTTTTATAGAAGCGTTTAATATATTGATTTCGTCAATTTCTTCTTCAAAGATGTGATAAAAAGCATGAAAAGTTGCGTTAGATTCAATTATTTTTTTGAAAAACAATCTGTTTTTAACATTCAATTGTTTTGAATCGTTTATTTTTTCTAATAAAGTAAAATCTTTAATAATTACAGCGGCAGCAGTCACCGGGCCTGCTAAACAACCTCTTCCTGCTTCATCAGTGCCTGCTTCTAAAATAAAATTTGATTTCTTTTTCTCTAACATTGTTAAAATTTACGCAAATATACACAATGTTATTTTTTTTTTTAACTTTGATAGATTACTTTATTAATAAATAAATCTAAAATAAATTGAATATAATGAAATGTAAATTATCTAAATTATTTTTCTTGACGTTAGTTGGGGCAATAACTGTAAATGTTCAAGCGCAGACAGATGAAGAAAGGAGAAAAATTGTTCAAGATTATGATCAAAAAGCACTTTACGATTTAGGAGTTGCTTTAAAAAAGGATTATGAAAAATCATATGAAAAAGCATTAGAGGTCGTCAAAGCTAAAAATCTGCCAATATCTGGAGTTAATGCTGATGGTTCTTATTTTGAATTAAAAGGCTATGATTTTGAGATAGATGAGGTGGTTTATTTTAAAACATTTAATAATGTGCCTAGCAATAGTTCAATACAGACTGCAAGAGCTCAACATTTGTATAATGGAGGTTCCTTAGGCATAGATATTGAAGGGAGAAGGATGAATCTTGGAATTTGGGATGGTGGTCAGCCACAATCTTCTCATCCTAATTTAGGAATAGCTAGAGTGCTTGTACAGGATGGGGATTTTGCTATGACTTCTGCAGGGCAAAGTGGTATAAGTCATGCAACTCACGTTGCAGGAACTATGATAGGTAATGGTGCTAGAGTTGGTGCTAAAGGAATAGCTTTTAGAGGAAATGTTTGGGCGAATACTTGGACACAAGATTTAATTGAAATGAAAGATCAGGCTGGTAGAGGTTTGTTGGTTTCAAATCACTCTTATGGTGCAGATAATTCTCAGTATGTAAATAATTTTGGAATCTTTGGTAGATATAATAGAGCTGCTAGAGATCTTGATGCATTATTGTTTTTGAATGATAAATATCAACCGGTTTATGCTGCTGGTAATGATAGAGAAGGAGTTAGTGTAGGTGGAGTTTTGACAATTTTGAATCCTAATAAAAACGGATTTGATTTAATGGTTAATGAAACTGTTTCTAAGAACGCTGTTGTTGTTGCTGCAATTAAAGGGTTTACTGAGTATACTTCCCCTCTTAATGTTGAAATGACTAGTTTTAGCCAGTGGGGGCCTACTGATGATTACAGAGTTAAGCCAGATATTTCTGCGAAAGGATTTCAGGTGCTGTCGTCTAGTATGAGGACTGCTAATTCTGTAGGTGAATATGAAACTTCTAATGGAACTTCAATGGCAGCCCCTGCAGTGACTGCTGTTTTTGCTTTATGGCAGCAGTATCATGAGCATTTGTGGCGTTCAAGCTTTATGAGGTCTGCTTCTTTGAGAGCTTTGATGGCGCATACGGCTAGTCCTGCTTATGAATTAGGTGATATCCCTTCAGATGGTCCAAACGCAAAATTTGGATGGGGAGTAATAAATGCAGAAGGAGGAGCTAAAGTTCTTAAAGATGCTAAGGCAGGTTTAGCTATTTTTAAAGAATTAACTTTACAAAGTGGTGAAGTTTATGAATTAGCTGTAGATGCTGATGGTACAGCTCCTTTAATTGCTACGATTGCTTGGACTGATAAAGAAGGGCGTGAGGTTTCTGGGGTAAATTCTACGAATCCTGTTCTTGTAAATGATTTGGATTTGAGAATAGTTAGACCGAATACTGATGTGGTTTTTCCTTTTTATTTAAATAAGAGTGATGTTGAACGATATGCACGTACTGGAGATAATGATGTGGATAATATTGAAAAAGTTGTGTATAAATCACGTTCAGGTGTTGCGACTCAAGGTGTTTATAAAATTAGAGTTTCTCATAAAAGAAATGCTCTTGATTCGGGTGTGCAAAAGTATACGTTAATTGTTACTGGTGGGGTTATTGCTGATGATGTATCGGTTGATAATAAGATTTTTGATAAATTAAGTGTCTATCCAAATCCAGCTACAGATGTAGTGAATATTTCTGCTGATTATGCTTCTATTGAAAATGCTTCAGTTGCAATTTATGATATGCTAGGGAAACAAGTTTATTTAAATAATTCTATGTTTGGTTTTTCTAATGAAGGAACAATAGATGTTTCATCTTTTAGTCGTGGGGTTTACATTGTTAAAATCTCTAAAGATGGAAAAGCTGAGTCAAAGAAGATTATATTGAAATAATAACAATTTATTAAAATAAAAAATCGCCATGTAAATGGCGATTTTTTATTTTAAATTATATGTGGAGCTATTAATTTATTGACGCTGATTACAATATATAGGTTAATTCAATGAAATATGTTATTATTTTGTGTGTTAAAAATTTGTTATCTTATAAAAAAACATTAGTTTTGTTCGATAACTAATTCAAAATAATTTTATATGAAGTCAAAGTTTACTTGGGTTTTGTTACTTTTGACTGTGTTGACTTTTCAGTTTTCGTTTGCGCAAACTAAAGTTATTACAGGCGTGGTAACCGCAAAAGACTATGGAGAGCCTATTCCTGGAGCTACTATCTTAGTTGAAGGTACAACTAGAGGTGTTGATACTGACGAAAGTGGTAGGTATTCTATCGAGGCAGCACAAGGTGAAAAAATAATTGTGCAATTTTTAGGGTTTAAGACATATAGAGCTACGGTAGGTGTTTCTAATGTTTTAAATGTTGGTTTAGTTGAGGAGGAAGACGAAACGTTGACAGAGGTGATTATTGATATGTATAGAAATACATCTAAGCCAAAATCAGCAAACGCAGTTTCTACTGTTTCAGCTAAGACTATTGAAGGAAGACCAAATGCTTCTTTCGTTCAAACATTACAGGCGCAAGTTCCTGGATTAAATATTAGTACAGGTTCTGGGCAGCCAGGGTCAAGTAATACTACTGTTATTTTACGTGGTTTAGGTTCGATAAACGGAAATACTGAACCGTTGTTTGTAATAGATGGTGTGCCGATGGGGTCTGCTAACTTTAGAAGTATTAATCCAAATGACATTGAGAAGATTGATGTTTTAAAAGATGCTGGTGCAACTGCTATTTATGGAAATAGAGGTGCAAATGGAGTTATTGTTGTAACAACAAAAGGAGCTAATTTTAATTCTGATTTACAAATTAAATACGTAGGTACTACTGGGGTTAGTACTATTCAAAATAATAAATACGATTTAATGGGTGGACAAGAGTTAATGAGATTTGAAAAAGACAATAGATTTAGCAGTTACTCAAATAACGCTATTAATAGAGCAGTTGATACAAATTGGTTAAAAATGTTCTTTAGAACAGCTATTTCTCAAAGTCATACTTTATCTTTTACATCAGGGTCTAAAAATTTGGCTTCTTTTACATCTGTGGGGTATACAGATCAAGAAGGTACTTTGAAAAATACTGATTTAAAACGTTTTAACTTTAGAAGTAATATTAACGGAAAAAGTAATGATGGGAGATTAACTTATGGAACTAATCTTACTGCAAACTTTTCTAAATCTAATATGGCTACTAGTTTAGGTACTGGAGGTGTTAATCAAAATTACGTATTAGGTTCTTTGATCAGTGCTCCTTATCTTGACCCAAATTCGTATGATGGAACCTATAATTCTATTTTAACAGCATTAAATGGATCTATAATAAATGGGTCATTGTTAAAAGCTACACCATTTTTATTAATGGATAAAATGAAGTATTTTACCAATCGTCAAGATGAATTTAAAACTGTAGCTCAAGGTAATATTAACTATAAGTTAACAGATGATTTATCTATTGGTACATCTTTAGGTGTTGATTATACTACAGTAAATCAAACTAGATACGAAGATCCACGTTCATTTAACGCATGGTATTATAGTCCAGAAAGAAATAATTCGGATGTATATACAGGTTTTGCTTCAGATGTTAATCAGCAAACGGTTTCATTTAATTCATTAACGAGTTTAAAGTGGAATAAAGTGTTTAAAGATGTTCATGAAGTAAGAGCTGGTGTTTATTTAGAGTATTTAAAAGCTCATTTTAAAAGTTCAAGTTTAGTTCAAAATGGTTTAGATCCTTATTTTTCTCAGCCAGGAGCTGGTACAGGATGGATTGGTGATAATTCGAAAAATGATTATTACGTACCTAATATAGGTATGTCTACTGCAACTTCAGGATTATTCTCTTATTTTGCCAATGTGTCCTACGATTATGATACTCGTTATGGAGTTGAAGCTACAGTCAGACGTGACGCTTCTTTCCGTTTCGCAGATTCTAATCGTTGGGGAACTTTCTATTCAGTTTCTGCTCGTTGGAATATAAGTAATGAAGAATTTATGCAAGACTCTAGTTTTGATGACTTAAAGCTTAGAGGGTCTTACGGTACTGCTGGTAATCAGGACGTTTTAGGAACTGGATTATTTGGAGGTTCTTCTTTATATACTGAATTATATGCTGTTGGAGGTGGGTATAATAATTTCCCGTCTTTAGGCTTAACTAACTTAGCAAATCCATTTTTAAAATGGGAAACTGTTGAGCAGGCTAATATTGGTTTAGATTTTGGAGTTTGGAATAGTAGATTAAGAGGTTCTGTTGATGTGTATCAAAAAACTACAAAAGATTTATACCAATCTCAACCAATTTCCGCGATTTATGGAACTAGTTCAATTTTTGCTAATATTGGAAGTATGCGTAATAGAGGGGTTGAATTAATTTTAGCAGCTGATGTAGTTAAAAATGACAACTTAAAAGTTACTTTAAATGTTAATGGATCTTATAATAAAAACGAAATTGTTAAATTACCTGGAGATGAAGGAGAAGTTTGGAATGGTGGTTTAAGTATTATGAGAGAGGGAGATATTTTTGGGCAATTATATGTTGTTGAATATGCAGGAGTTAATCCAGATAATGGTAACTTATGGTTCTACGATAAAGATGGTAATTTGACAGAGACACCTACTGATGCTGACAGAAAATATACTGGAAAATCTTCAATACCTGTTTATCAAGGTGGTTTTGGATTTGATTTAGATTATAAAGGTTTTTTCTTATCAACTCAATTCTCTTACGCATTAAAATCTTATAGATATGATTACGATTATTCAGGTTTCTTAGCGACAGATGATATCGGTACGTTCAATAAATCTAGAGCTTTACATGATTCTTGGACTCCAACTAATAGAGATGCAAAATATCCATCTCTTCATAATACAAATGAGTTCTATCAAAATATTTCTGATAGACATGTTTATGATGCTTCATATGTTCGATTAAGATATATCACTTTAGGGTATAACTTCCCTGCTAAAAACTTAGCACCTTTGAAGTTATCAGGATTAAGAGTTTTTGCACAAGCTGAAAACTTATATACTTGGACAAAATGGAAAGGATTTGATGCAGAAAGTAACAGAGGTAACGATCAAGCTCAATATCCAACACCTAAGACTATTTCTTTTGGTGTAGAAGTACAATTCTAAAAAAAGTAAAAATGAGAAAAAAGAGTATATTATTAATGTTAGCATTGGGAGGACTTTTAGTTTCTTGTAATGATGCAATAGATATTAAACAAGCTGGTGAAGTAAATAATCCTTATGAGGTTTTTAAAACACCGAATGATATAAAGCGAGGTGTTAGTAATATTTATATTTCTATACCTGGCGAGACGGAAATTGAGTTTGATTCTGTTTTTACTGATGAAGTTGCTGTTGGTAAAGGTAATGGAGGGCAGGGTTTAATTTCTGGTGAGTATGGTTTTTTTATGCAACCAGGGAATGGATTTGCAAGTTCTACTTGGTCTTCATATTATTACATAATTAACAGAGTAAACAGATTGTTAGATATTTGTGATACTTTAATTCAAGAACAGCCAAGTAACAAAAATTTGTACAATGATCAAAAAGCTGAATTGTATGGATTACGTGCTTATGCTAACTTGAAATTATTTGCATTTTTCACTCCAGATTATACTAATCCTTCTGGATTGTCTATTATGAAAGTTAACTTTGTTCCTTCAGAAGGTTCTTTGAATGAATATGTAGGAAGATCTACTGTTAAAGAGATAACTGACTTTATTCTTGAAGATATTCAACTAGCTCAAGAGTTGAGAACTGCTTCATGGAATAATGAGAATAATTATTTCATTACTAATGGTGTTCTAGAAAGTTTTAAAGTGAAGCTTTATTCTATGACGGGAAATTATACAGAGTTAATTCCAATTGCTGAAAGTATTATAGATGGAGGAATTTATAATTTTTCTAATGCTTCAGAATATGAAGGAATTTTTGCTTATGATCCTGTTCAACCTGGTTCTGAAATTATATGGAAATTAGCTAGACCTCTTGGAAGCGGGGGATCTGTAGCTTCTGCTTGGTATTCATCTGATGTATCTGATGAAGGTGCTTTCTTCTATGAGATGGGGCGTTCTTTATATAATGATTTAGATAGATTAAGCGCAGCGACTACAGGAGAAGATTTTGATAAACCAAGAGATGATGTTAGGTACAGTGTTAATGTATTGTCTGGATCTAAAGTAGCTACAGATTATAATTCATTAAGTCAAGCTGAGTATATTGATAAGGATGTTCTTCTAATTGGTAAATTTAAAGGTATGGAAGGAAGTTTTCCTGCTGCTTTGAAAAATGATATCCCATTAATTAGAATTACTGATATAGCTTTATTGTTAGCTGAAGCTAGAGCAGCAAATGGTCAAATTCAATCATCAAGTCAAGGTGATGATAGATATGAAGATTTTTCTTCAGTTGAAGGGATTCTTTATACTATCCGTGTTAACAGAAGTGTATCAGATGGATATTCAGATGATTTTTCAATGCCATCTATTGGAAATGGTCAGGCTGCTTGGAAGGCTATTTTAGACGAAAGACGTGTAGAATTTGCTTTTGAAGGGCACCGTTATTTAGATATGAAACGTATTGGAGCTAAAGCTGGTTCTCCAGGTTTCCAACGTTATGCTAAAGATGCTGTTGTTAATGGAACTGAAGCTGGTTTACTTGTGACTGATCACAGAATGACTTTGCCGATTCCTACTTCAGAATTGAATGCGAATCCTAAAATTCGTGAACAACAAAATCCTGGTTACTAGTAATTAGATTTGTTTAAATATAAAAAGGACTCCTTATGGGGTCCTTTTTGTTTTTAGTAGAATCTATAATATTCGA
The DNA here is from genome assembly GCF_947632075.1 of uncultured Flavobacterium sp. Taxonomy (GTDB): domain Bacteria; phylum Bacteroidota; class Bacteroidia; order Flavobacteriales; family Flavobacteriaceae; genus Flavobacterium. Next base: position 4,125 of record NZ_CANRNX010000009.1, on the reverse strand, counting down.
AAAATAATCTAACTTTGCTAAAATTATTTTTTATGCGAAATGTAGTATTCTTATGTTTCTTTTTTTATTCTTTTTTTGGTTTTGCTCAAATAAGTAAAAAACCAAATAATAAAAAACAAGGTTTCGATTCTTCGAAAGCTGTTGAAACCAATAAAGTAAATATAAGTTCAAATAATAAAAACTCAAGTTTAAATTCAGGAGAGTCAACGAATACAAAACAAGATTCTATTGCTCCGATTGATTGGTACGAGATTATTTCTTACAATAATCAAATCACCCATGTAGATACTACATTAACTGTTCAGAAATTTTATAAACTAAATTTTTTAGGCAGAGATCTTTTTGGACTTCAATCTGCAAGTAATGATGGTCAGTTTTATAATGTTCTAGATCATGCTTTAGAACAAAATAATTTGAATCCTTCTTTTGGATTTAAAGCGAAACAAATCAATTTCTATCAAATTGATGAAGTTGATTATTACAAAATGCCAACTCCTTTTACTGAATTGACTTATCGTTCAGTTGTAAAACAAGGACAAAATTTAAATTCACTTTTCACAACAAACTTTAACGAACGTTTAAATGTGTTTGTAGGATATCGTGCGCTTCGATCTTTAGGTGCGTATATAAATGAATTAAATTCGAATGGTAATTTTAAAATTGGTTCATCTTACAATACTAAAAAAGAAAATTATTTCTTGAGAATGAATCTTGTTGTACAGGATGTAATGAATCAAGAAAATGGAGGTATTACAGATATCGATTTGTTTGAATCTAGCGAAGCACCATATAATAATCGTGAACGTTTAAATGTATATTTCAGAAATGCTAATTCCAAGTTAAAAGGAACTCGTTTGTTTTTAGATCATAAATACAAATTCAATAATTCTATTGATAATGAAATTTGGTTAAAACATCAATTGGTATACGATTATCAATCTAACGTTTTTAGTCAAACTGATATCAGTACAGTAGATTCAAATATTCGTTATTTTGGAAATGCTTATTCAAATTCAATTAGCGATAAAGTAAGATTTAAAAATTTCTATAACCGACTTTCATTAGCTTATAATTCTTCAACATTAGGTGAGTTAGCTTTTAATGCAGATGTTTCTAGTTTTGATTATTACTACAACTCAATAGTGGTAAAACAAAATTCAGAATTAGTACCTGCTTCTTTAAAATACGATCTGATTACTCTTGGTGGATCTTACGGATTTCAAAGAGAAAAATTCAATTTCAATGCAGAAGCACGACAATCTATTTCTAATATTTCTACTTCCGAATTAAAAGCACAAATAGATTATCATATAAATATTGATTATAGGCTAAAAGCTAATTTCCAATATTTAAGTAAAATTCCAGAAATGACTCAGCAGTTGTTTCAGAGCTCTTATGTGAATTATAATTGGGTTAATAATTTCTCTAACGAAAAAATTCAGACCATTGCTGCAACTTTTGAAAATCCGTACGTAAATCTTTCAGGTAACTTTCAATTGATAAACGATAAAATTTATTTTTCTAATAACAGCACTGAATTCGATTCTTACGGAAATGCTTTACAACAATTAATTACTCCAAAGCAATACAATAAAGCCATTGGATATTTTAATATAAAAGCGCAACGTGAATTTACTTTTGGGAAATTTGGCTTAGATAATACGTTATTATTTCAACAAGTAACCCAAGACGAAAATATTTTAAACGTTCCGAGTTTTGTTACCAGAAATACATTCTATTATTCAGATCATCTGTTTCAAAAAGCTATGTTTTTACAAACAGGAATTGTTTTTAAATATCACACAAAATATTTCGGAAACGAGTACAACCCTTTAATCGGAGATTTCTTTGTACAAGATTCTCGCAAAATCGGTGGTTTCCCAACTTTTGATTTCTTTGTGAATGCTAAAATTAAAACAGCACGTGTATTTATAAGCTTAGAACATTTCAATGCAAGTGTTACAGGTCGTAATTACTTTGCTACCCCAACACGTCCGTTTACCGATATGCGTTTGCGTTTTGGTTTAGTGTGGGATTTCTTTTGGTAGGGCGTTACCTTTCAGGTCGGGCTTTCCATTACAAGTCCTCGCAAATAAATTTGCTTCGGGCTTTTCATTGCAATCCCTAACGCAAGTTTAGTTTAACATTAACATTCCCGTTTTCAATTTCAAAAAAGCATTGTTATCTTTGCACAAAACTTATCAAGATGAAAATTGCAAAAAATATATTAGAAACTATTGGTAACACACCAATGGTTCAATTAAACCACATTACAAAAGATATTCCAGCTACTGTTTTAGCTAAAGTAGAATATTTCAACCCAGGTCATTCATGTAAAGATCGTATGGCTTTAAAAATGGTTGAAGATGCCGAAGCAGACGGACGTTTAGTTCCTGGAGGAACAATCATCGAAGGAACTTCTGGAAATACCGGAATGGGATTAGCTTTAGCAGCTGTTGTTAAAGGATACAAACTAATTTGTGTTATCACAGACAAGCAGTCTAAAGAAAAAATGGATATCCTTCGTGCCGTTGGTGCAAAAGTTGTAGTTTGCCCTACAGATGTTGAACCAACAGATCCACGTTCTTACTATTCAGTTTCGAAACGTTTAGCAGAAGAAACTCCAAACGGATGGTACGTAAACCAATACGACAATCCATCAAATGCGCAAGCGAACTACGAACAAACTGGACCTGAAATTTGGGAACAAACAGAAGGTAAAATCACACACTTTATTGTTGGTGTTGGTACAGGTGGAACTATTTCTGGAGTTGGAAAATACTTAAAAGAAAAAAATCCAAACATTAAAATTTGGGGAGTTGATACCTACGGTTCAGTTTTTAAAAAATATAAAGAAACTGGAATCTTTGATGAAAACGAAGTGTATTCTTACGTAACTGAAGGAATCGGAGAAGATATTTTACCAGAGAATGTAAACTTTGACGTAATCGACGGATTCACCAAAGTTACCGATAAAGATGCGGCTGTTTACTGCCGTAAATTAGCTTTAGAAGAAGGTTTATTTGTTGGAATGTCTTCAGGTTCGGCAATCAAAGGATTATTGCAGTTAAAAGACGAATTCGGACCAGATGATGTAGTGGTTGTTTTATTCCATGATTCAGGTTCTCGTTACATTGGTAAAATCTTTAACGACGATTGGATGCGTGACAGAGGTTACTTAACTGATGAAGTTTCTACTGCTGTTGATTTAATCCAAAATCATATCGATAAACCATTAGCAATTGTTCGTACAGAAGAGTTAGTATCACATGCGATTGATAGAATGCGTAACTTAAAAATTTCGCAACTTCCGGTAATCGATATCAACGGTTTTGCAGGTTCATTAAACGAGTCTGATTTATTCAATGCGTATATGGCGAATGCAAATATTATCGAAAAACCAATTCGTGAAATTATTGGAGCTGCTTATCCAATCGTGAAAGCAAACGCTTCAATCGAAGAAGTTTTTAAATTAATCAATAAAGAAAACCAAGCGGTTTTGGTTGAATTAGATAATGGTAAACACCACATCATTACTAAATACGATATCATTAACGCTATCAAATAATACAAAAAAGGCAATCTGTGAAGATTGCCTTTTTTAATGCGTTTAATTTACTTTATTAAAAATATACTCGCCCTCTGGTAAAGTTAGTTGTGTGGTAGTAGCTGGTAAATCAACGTTTGTTTTGCTCCAATTTAAACCATTTGCATAATCGTTTACAAAGTTTACAAAAAGTTTTGTTTGCCCGTTTTCTACAAAAGTATGCATTACAAAACTGCCACTTAAGGGCATGTTATCGTTTGTGGGTTCGTCATAAACCATAACTAAACGTTGACTAGGCATTGTAAATTGAAAAAAAGCATCATAATTTGGCATACGTGATGAACTGTATAAATTATAATCGTATTGCGAAGATTTATTTATATTTAATTCATTAAGTGTATTAAAAATGGTTACGCCATTAACTATGTATTCGTACTCCCCAACCAAAGCATCAGTAAAATAGGTGCTTACATCATCGCTTTTTACAAAATATTTCTTTTTAAATACTACTTTTAAACTAGTAGTACCATTGGTGTATAACCAAGTGCCAATATATTGGTTAAAATATTCATCAATGT
>NZ_CANRNX010000008.1 GCF_947632075.1 uncultured Flavobacterium sp. | reverse complement strand
ACTAAAAACCAAAGGTTTTAAAACTGGAAAAGCTTCATATTTAACAGAGAAAGATGAATACATCTATCAATACAATGAAGTATATCAAATTTTATGGGTTAAAAAAGGGTCGGTTAAAATTTCACTTACACATATTAGCAAAGTTTTAGAAACTGGCGATTGTGTTTTTTTAGGCAAGAATGAAATGTGTAGGCTTACTGCAGACGAAAGTTATGAAGTAAACTATCTACAATTTACCGAAAATTTTTATTGCTTAAATCAAACAGACCATTTTTTTCTAAGTAAATGTTCTTATTTCAACAATACAGAATCAATTAACTATTTAAAATTAGAACCACAATATGAAAAGTTAGTTGAAAACTACACAAATTTATTAAACAAACTTCAAGTAGAACAAACTACAGAGATTAATATTTTACTAGCTCATAATACAATTGAAAGAATCTTACTTTTCACCCTTTCTATGGATATGAATCACTTTCAATCTTTTAACACAAAAAAATTACTTCCAACTCAAATTACAATTCTTAACAAATTTAATGAATTAATTAAAAAAAACATTAAAGAAGAAAGAACTGTATCATTTTACGCAAAACAATTAAATTTAGATTTAACAAAATTGAATGAGATATGCAAATCGGTATATGGAATTACCACTAAAAAATTTATTGCAATAGCATGTATCAATGAAGCTAAAACGTTATTAAAACATACTAATTTGTCGATAAAAGAAATTTCTTATCAATTAAACTTTGAAGACATCAGTAACTTTACGCGCTTTTTTGTAACAGCTACAGGTATTTCTCCTTCAAAATACAGAGAAAGTTTAAGTTTTTCATATTTATCAGAACTTACCAAAAACTAAATGTTCTTTTTTTACAAGAAATTAGCTTTTTTTTACAACACAACTACCAAAAAGTCGCCATATATTTGCAGTCCCTTTTTGAAACAAAAACAAGAGGTAAGAGATTTTCTACACAAACAATTAAAGGAGAAATAATTAGAATAAAAAAATATTCTTTTTTTGACAAGTTTTTTATCATTTTTGATAAATAATTAAAGAAAATCAATTGATAATTTTGCACAATATAATTACAACAATAAATAAATAAATATAACTATTGCTTTTTTTGACATTTTTTTTATAAATATTGATAATCAATAACAATTATAAAAAAAATAAATTTGCATAAATAAACAAATCAAAAGTAATTTTAATTTAGTTTTTTTTGACAAGTTTTATTTAAAATTGATAATTGAAGTATTTAAAAACCAAACTAAATTTGTCAAACAATATTAAAAACAAATAGTACTTTAAGTTTTAAATCAAAAAAGTCTAATGCTTATTCTATAAGAAACTATAGAATATAAGTTTGACTGAAGAACATTTTTGAAATTTATAAAAACTATATAATATAATATATGTTCACTTTTAATTTATATATATTTTAAGCACAGTGACGAAATTATAAAAAAAAAAAACAAAATCCTAATAATTAAAAAAAAATGAAAACAACAACTATCTTCAAATCATTAACAGTTTTAGCACTTGGATTAATTTTTAGCGTAAATGCAAATGCGCAAGACGAACCTGAAAACCCTCAGGGAAATACTACACTTTCAGTAAAAGTAGGTGAATTTTATAGCTTAACCTTAAGTCATGACAACGCAACTATTAGTTTAGATAGTGAAGATAAATTTAGAGATGGAAGTACATCTGAAGAAATTGAAATGACTATCTTTTCTTCTAAAAAATACGATGTTGACGTTAAAGTCAATTCTGCACAATTTAATATTCAAAATGGAGGTACTACAGATGTAAACACAAATAACATTGACGTTTTGGTAAAAGCGACTGAAGGTTTAGCAGGTAATGTAATATCAAGAGAATTTAAAAATTTAAATACTACAGCACAGAAAATTATTTCTTCATCTAACGCAACAAAAAACGATATTTATAAAATATCATATGAAATTCCAGCAGGAAATACAGCTGCGTTTTTAGGTGAATATAATAAAACACTAGTAACTGAAATTACTTACACTTTAATGCCGCTTTAATTCAAAAATTAAAGCTATATAAACAATAATTTATCTGATGTTTTTACTGTCTCAAAGGTATGTTTTACTAATACGTACATGCAGTAAAAACATCAGTTTTTTTTTAAGCATTTAAATGAAAACGAAGAAGAATAATAAATCGCTAATTATGCTAGTAATGTTTTTCATGATCTCTGTTCTAGGAAAAGCTCAGGAAAATATCATTACTGTTTTAACATCAAAAAACAGTGATCCTAAAAGCACAACATTAAATATATTATTAGGTGAATTTTATAGTTTAAGTTTAAATAAATACAATGCTATTATTCTTTTATCTTCCGAAGATAAATTCCAAAATGGTAGTAAATCAGAAGTTATTGAGATGACAGTATTTTCATCTAGAAAATACTCAATAACAACGAATGCTTCATCTACCTCATTTAACGGAAACTACTCTAAACTAATCTGTTAAAGTTGATAAAATAGATCTAGAAAACAATACAATTACAAAGATAAACTATAATTTAAGAACAAATTCTGATAGTATTATTGAATCACAAAATGCAACAAAAAAAGATGAATATATCTTAGTATATTTAATACCAGCAGAAACACACTAGCATTTTAAGATCAGTTTAGGAAATAATTTCAACACAAATTACTTATACATTAATTTCACAATAAATCAAGGTGAAATTATATTCAACATGAATTAAATCATGTTTTTTATTTAATTTATTTGATACATTTACTAAACTCTAAATGTATCTCTACTTATGAAAAAATATTGTTTTTTAACTGCCTTAACATTGATAAATATCTTTGCATTTTCACAAGAGTCTGCAACTACAAAACTTTCAATTCATATAAATAACATTCAATCTATTAGAATAAATAATCAACAACAAAATGTAGAAATATCAATTAACACAATTGAGGAGTTTAGAAATGGAAAATCTAGTAATAAAAGAGATCATCTTGAAATTATGAGTAATAGTCAATACGAAGTAAGAGTAGTTGCGAACGGTCATTTAATTCAAGGAGAATCAAAAATTGAAATTGATCACATAAAATTAACTCCAGGCTACGGTACTAAAGGAAAGAGTACTAATGAAATAAATTTATTTCCGATTAATTTATCATTAGAAAACAACAAAATAATTTCTTCGACCAAAGGTGATGTAATCAGATCTTTTAATATTGATTATCATTTAGAAGGAGGAAATCATCTTTTAAATTTAGAAAAAGGTACTTATAATACAACAATTACATATACGATTATTGCACTTTAGATGTCAAGGTATTTTTACATTTTTTCAGCTATATTTTTTTTATATTTTAATTTATCAGCTCAACCCGGAATTGGTTCAGCAAGGTCTCTTATTAAATTAGAATTTAAAGATATATATGGTCTTCAAATTTCACATCCAAAAGTAAGTTTAGAAATTAATTCAATTGAAAAGTTTAAAAACGGTACAGAAACCCCTTGGTTAAATTCACATTTAATTGTTACTGGTGTTCAAAATTTTGAAATAGGAATTAGATCAACACAAACAAATTTTTTAAATAATTCTGAGGAAACAAATATTTCAGTTACAAACATTCAAGTACTAGCTAATTTAAATTCAAAATCAAACTCTATAATATTAAAAAATAAAACACAGGTTTTAATTAATGAAAACAACGGTAGCATTATAAATCATATAAATGTGAAATATCGAATTCCATTAGAAAATACCGACGTTTTTTTAAATCATATTAATAAAACATTTGATACAATAATTCTTTATACTTTAATTCCTTTTTAAATGAAAAAAATAATTACTTTCTTTTCTTTATTTTTCACTATTTCTTGTTTAGCTCAAGCTGGATTAACTGTTTCTCCTGGTAAACTATATTTTTATGAGAATAATAAATTACCTCAGACACAAAAAATAAGTATTACAAACCCAACGAATAAAACTTTAGAAATTGGTGTATCTATAAGTGATTGGAACTATACGAATTCTGGAACAAACAATATCACAGATTTTAATACTCTTGAAGAATCTTGCTCTAGTTGGATTCAAATTCTTCCGAATACATTTTTTACAATTGAACCCAATGTTACAAAAGATATCGAAGTTATCTTAACTTCTCCTGACAATATTAATCATAATACTCCAGTGCACACAAGTATGTTATTCTTTACACAATTAAATCCTGGTGATTCAGTAGATGAAAAAGGAGCTTCTATAAAAGTTACTGTTAGAATGGGAGTAAAAGTTTATCATGCTAAAGAAAATACAGAAGGTGAAATTTCTATTAACAATTTCAGGGCTGAAAAAGATCTTGATGATAATAAATTTTTAGAGCTTGATTATGAAAATACTGGTGAAATTTGGACAGAAGGTAAAATTTCTTGGTCAATTTTTGACTACAAAAATGGTAAAACTACAGAATTAATTGAAGAAGATTTTTATACTTTACCTAAAGATCACAGAACTTCAAAATTAGCATTAGACAATAAATTAAAAAGCGGAAAATATTTAATCACTGCTCAAATAACTTATGGTAAAAATGAAACTATTCAGCTTGCCGAAATGGATATTGAAATATGAGACTAAAGTTTTACATTTTTCTATCCCTTGTCGTATCTACTATTTCAAATTCGCAAGGAATACAATTTGATGCATATACCAATTGGATGCCTCAACTTTCAAGCTATAGCGAATTAATGAATGGTTTAACTAAAAGTGAACAGTTAAATATTTCACTCAGAGTTTATAATGAAATCACTCCTATCACAAACTGGAAAATAACAGTGCGAATTGCAGATGACTATAAAATTAATAATTATAGTATTCCTGCTGAAACTGGTTTATTAAAATTTAACAGAGAAATTCGTCAAGGAAATAATTCAAACCTACCCGTTTCAATTTTTTCTGGTTATTTACCTCTTTCAAAATATCAAGAACAAACAATTATTAGTAGTGAAAATGTTAAACTTGAAAATGGCTTCGTAAGAAGTTTTATTTTTGATTTTCAAATGATTGGAGGGAATCATTTGTTAACAATTCCGAACGGAGAATACAAAACTTCGTATGTTTTTAATTTATACAAAATAGAAAATGGAGTTGATGTTTTGATTCAGACTATTAGTAATTCGAATTTAGTACTTGGTGCTCATTTAAATTACAATGCAAATTTCGGAAATCAATCAATTTTACTTGAAAACGGAAGTAACTTTTTTCACTTTAAGTTTAACTCTGTAAATGATATAATTTCAGGAAAATCTATAAAAATAAAAGATGCTTTACGAGTAAAAACTTATAATGCACACGAACTTATTGTAAAGGCATCTCATCAAGATATGCAATCAAGTACTTCAAATCATACTTTACCAGTTTCAATAATTCAACTTGATTTAGCCCTGAGTAATTATATTGGCGGAAATAATTCTGAAGCAAATTTTTTACGAATAAATAGCCCAATACAATTAAACAATTATGATCAAGTTATAGCAACCTTTCCGCAATGGAGTAGCGAAATTACTTTTGATCTAACTCTAACTATTCCTGGAAATATCCCAAATTTAAGCGGTGCAAAAGGTATTTATGAAACCTTTATTTATTTTGTTATTGTTCCAAGGTAGTGGTATGAAAAAAATATTTTTTTTTATTATTTTTAATTTTACATTTTTTTCAATTTACTCTCAAATAAATGAAAGTAATTTCATTTTTAAATTTGAAAATGATACCATTTCTGTAAAAAAAAACAAAATAATACAGACTTCTCTTTATATAAAAAACAATAGTGGTGAAGTTTTCACGGGAGAATTAGACATAAATTCTACAAATAAAGATTTAGCGTTTATTAAAAAAATAAACACTAATATCACGTTAAATCCTGATGAATATATTTACTTACCTTTTAAGGCTCAATTAAAACCTAAAACAATTAGTACAGAAATAATAATAAATGCTATTTTAAATAATTCTGAACTAAAAATTACAAGGAAATTAGTAATAATACCTGAGAAAGAAAGAAATGTTCAAATTCAACTTAAAAATCAACATTTAAATTTCTTTCAAGTTAATGATTCTTTAAATTTAAGTTTTAATATTTCAAATAATGGAAACACTGATGAAATTGTAAATTTAGTTTTAAAATATCCAAATGGAATTTCAAAAAATGAATTTGAAAATTTTGAATTTAAATTAAAACCCTACCAAGATACTTCTTTTATAATACAAAGAGAAATAAACAAACAAATGTTTAAAAAAGAAGATTTTGAAATTCAAGCCAGCTTGTATTATAAATCTGGTGATTATATCAATTCATTTCCAATTTATATAAATTCAATAAAACAAAACAGAACTTACAGAGATTATAATGAAATTGATTATAGATATAATGAAAATGAAATTAGATTAAGCAATTCGTATAACTCAACATCAAAACATAATAATTTTAATTTAGGTGTAAATACTAAAGTAAACCTTTCAGACAAAGATCAATTATTTTTTAATTCGCAAATGGAATATTGGGATTCTTCTGACCTCTTTTTTTTAAGAAATACAAGATTAGAATATCAAAATAAAAATACTAATATTAAAATAGGAAATCTTTTTCAACAGGGAGAAATTATGCTAAACGGTGTTGGAGCAGAAGTAGATTATAAAGTTTCTGATTCTATACAAATTGAAGGTGGTATAATTGACAAAACATATTCATTATTAGAGCCTTTTAAAAATTCTAATGGATATTCATTTTGGAGCGCTTTTAATACATTAAAACAAAACAAAACAAAATCTCAGACATTTTTTAATTATGATATAGATTATACAAACAAAATAAATAAAAACATTTTGTTTCATTCTCAAGAATTTGTTGCTTCAAAAAACTTCAATCTGGTTTATCAACAAGGATTAAGCATTATGAATGATAATGATAAGATGGCTTCTGGTATTTTATCTGGTATAACTGGTATTTACAATTCAAATAGATGGTCTTATTTTGGAAATCACATTTTTAGTTCAAAAGAATACGCCGGCTCAAGAAGAGGAGTTATTCAAATTAATGAACGTTTTCAATACAAAATAAAAAATCATTATTTTTCTACTTTTTATAGCTATAACGATGTTAATCCTGAAAGCTTTAATAGGTTTGAGTACTTTTACAATAATCAAAAAAATCAGAATTTAAGTTTAGGCTATAGATTTAATCATAAAAAAATTAATTTCTATTTAACTACTAATTACTTAAATGAAAAAAGAACAAATAGTTTTTTTAACAATATTGATTTATTTAAAAAAATTGGGATAAGTACTACATTTCAATACAATAATTTTAATAAAAAATTCATCTTCAATTCAACATTAGACGCAGGAAAGATACTAACTTTTAATTTAGAAAATCCTTATAGTTACAAGATCAGCATTGGCCTAAAATTTAGAAAACTTAATTTAACAACACAATATCAATACAATTATTCATCTATAAATGACTTAACTAATCCAGATCAATTAAGTCAAGTTTACCAAAGCTTAAATACCAATTTAATGTATTCATTTCAAGCTATTAACAATCGTTTAGAATTTAATTTTTTTATTAATTATTCGTCTAATAATAATTTTTTAGATTACTTAAATTTTAGTAATACGATTAATTATAATTTAAATCCTAATTTTAAAATATTTTTTAATTCTAACTATAGTAAGTACATAAATAAATCAAAATATTCTAATTTGAATCTTCAATTTGGAATAATCAAGAACTTTGATCCAAACAAACAAAAAGTAGAAAGAAGAAATTTAACCATACGTGTAAAATATAATGAAAAAAATAATACTTCTCAAATTGCAAAAAATAGAATAGTATTCATTAACAACAAACCTTTCATCACTAATGAAAACGGAATGGTAACCTATAAAAAAATTCCTATAGGAAATTATCAAATTAGACTTCAAAATGATGCTGAATGGATATCTGAACCAATTAATATTGAAGTTTCTTCAAATACAGTTCAAGAAATATTTTATAACAAAACAACCACAATTTCAGGAAATATCAGTTTTAAAGAAGGAAAAAATCCTTTTGAAATTGTAAAAAATAAAGACGCATTTCGGATAGAAGTAATAGATAGTAAAGGTAAAATATATAAAACGTATACAAACGATGCAGGACATTTTATAATTTACGTTCCTGAAGGTATTTATACACTTTCGTTAAACAATCACCTTTCTAATTCTCAAACTGAAGTTTTAGAAAATAATATAGAAGTTACAACAGAAGTTGGTAAACCAATTACGCAAGATTTTATTATTAATATTAAAGATAAAAAAACCGAAGTAAAAAGATTTAATTCGGTTAAATTCTAAAAAACAAAAAAGGTTTCGAAATATCGAAACCTTTTTTAATTATAATGATAATAAAAACTTCATGGTATCTACCCCATCCGCATAATCCCATAAATTAGGATTTTGAGTTTCACCAAAACTAACTTTATGTTCAATTGGTAAATTAGTAACCACACATTGTATTTTTTCTTCATCGTTTGATAAACGTTCTAAAACATCTTTTTCTAAATCATAAAATTCATAGAAGACAGAAGAAATAGGCGAAGCGTAACTTACATCTTCACGAATAGTTAAAAATCCGTTATCTAACATTTTGAAATTACTCATTAAATAAACTGCTTTATTATAATCGTAATTATTAGCATAACGCTCGTATTTTATAACTTCGTTGAATTTAAACATAGCTTCAAAAAAAGCATCAAAATTATAATTTTTAGGTACAAATAATTTTGAAACACTTCTACATCCTAATCCATAAAATGTAAAAATATCTTTTCCTAAAGCTTCTAAATCTTCTTTTGATTCGTTTCCAGTTAAAACAGCGACAGAATTTCTATTTTTACGAATGATGTTTGGATATTTCCCAAAATAATATTCAAAATAACGAGCAGTATTATTACTTCCTGTAGCTATAACCGCATCAAAGTTATCAAATCCTTCTTTAGTAAAAGAAAAACGACCTTCAAAACCAGGTTCAACTGCAGCTAAGTATTTTAATAAAAACGGAATCATTAACTGATCGTTAGAAGAAGTTTTAATTAAAGCCTTATTTCCACTAACTAAAACACTTAAAACATCATGAAATCCAACTAACGGAATATTACCTGCTAAAATTAAACCAACCGTTTTTAAAGGTTCATTGCTTAAATCATAGTTAGATAGCCAAGTATTTAAATTATCTTCTGTTAATGCTTTCGCCCAAGAATTCAATGATAAAAGCACCTGCTCTTTTGTAAACCATCCGTTGTGATTTTGAGCTTGTTCAATAATTATTGCGAAATTCGAAAAGAATTCCTCATTTTTTAAAACTTCATTATTATATTGGAAATCTTCTGTAGCAAATTGTTTAATAAATTGACCTAAAGCTACAAATGCATTTTTTTTCTCTTCTAAAATCATATAGATTTGTTTGTAATTTCTATAAACCGTACTTTTGTACAAAGTTACTATTAATTAAACAAATATTAGCTATGGCAATTATAATAACTGATGAATGTATAAATTGCGGAGCCTGTGAACCAGAATGTCCGAATACTGCAATATATGAAGGCGCTGATGACTGGCGTTATAAAGATGGTACTGCTTTAAGTGGTAAAATAGTTTTACCTGACGGGACTGAAATTGATGCAGATGCTGCTCAAACTCCAATCTCGGACGATTTATATTACATTGTACCAGGAAAATGTACAGAATGTAAAGGTTTCCATGAAGAACCACAATGTGCGGCAGTTTGCCCGGTTGATTGTTGCGTTCCTGATGACAACCACGTTGAGAGTGAAGAAACGCTTTTACAACGTCAAGCATTTTTACATAACGAATAAAACAAAAGCCTTGCACTTGCAAGGCTTTTGTTTTTAATAATTTAAAACACAATATGAAAACTATCTTTTTAAGAACTTCTCTTCTATTAATTACTTTTTCATTGTTAATTAATTGCACTTCTCAAAAACACAATAAAAACTATGATAATAAAATTAGCTTTCCTTCTGGTGTTTGGGAATTAGCAGATATTTCTTCATTAAAAAATATTGAGAAAGAATTTCCAAACCAACTTCCAACATTAATTTTTGAAAAAAATAATGATTTAATTTTTTTTGGTAATGATGGTTGTAACAATTATCAAGCTGATTTTGTAATAAGAAAAAATCATTTCTTAGAAGTAAAGTCAACAATAGAAACAACCAAAATGCTTTGCAACAAAGTTAATAATCAATTGTATTTAAAAAATTTATCAGAAGTAAATTCATTTGATTCATCTGAAAATATATTGAAGTTAAACACAGTTACCGATACTTTAAAATTTTATCGCGTTTCACTTAATGGTAAATGGTATTTGAATAAATTAAATACTACAAAAAAGAAATTAGATGATTTATATCCTTATAAAAAGCCTTTTATAAACATTGATATAAATAGCAATCACATTTCAGGTTTTACGGCTTGTAATAGTGTAAATGCAAACATTTTAATTTTTCAAAATACTATGAAATTTAACCATGTCACAAGTACAAAAATGTTTTGTGATGGAACTGGAGAAAAAGATTTCACTAATGCTTTGGAAAAAGTAACAAATTACGAATTAAAAGGAACTCGTTTAATTTTGTTTGAAGACAATAAAATTATTATGGAATTTATAAAACGATATGAATAATAAAAGACCACATTTCTGTGGTCTTTTTTATTTTATTTCTTGTAAAATGGCGTTTTAACAACTTTAGCTAAAACATCATTTTTACGTATTCTAATAAAGATTTCAGAGCCTTCTTTAGCAAAATCAATAGGAACGTAACCTAAACCAATTCCTTTTCCTAAAGATGGCGATTGTGTACCAGAAGTTACTTTTCCGATAACATTTCCTTCCTTATCTACAATTTCGTAGTCATGACGAGGAATTCCTCTATCGATTAATTCAAATCCAATTAATTTATTTTTGATTCCTGCTTCTTTTTCAGCTTTTAAGTTTTCTGAATTAATAAATTCTTTAGTGAATTTAGTTACCCATCCTAAACCTGCTTCTAATGGAGAAGTTTCATCCGTTATTTCATTTCCGTATAAACAGTAACCCATTTCTAAACGTAAAGTATCACGAGCAGCTAATCCAATTGGTTTAATTCCCCATGCAGCACCTGCTTCAAAAACACGGTTCCATATTTCTTCAATAAATTCATTTTTTACATAAATCTCAAAACCTCCAGAACCTGTATAACCAGTAGCAGAAACAATTACATTTTCTACTCCAGCAAAAGTTCCAATTTCAAAATTATAAAACTTAATTTCTGATAAATTCAAATCAGTTAAGCTTTGCATTGCTTCAATTGCTTTTGGTCCTTGAATTGCTAAAATTGAATAACCATCTGAAAGATTTTCAAAAGTTGCATTTACATCGTTTTTAGAAGAAATCCAGTTCCAATCTTTTTCAATATTAGAAGCATTTACAACCATTAAATATTCTTCATCATTTACTTTATAAGTGATGATATCATCAATAACCCCACCTGTTTCATTTGGAAAATAGCAATATTGAGCTTTCCCGTTAGTTAAAGTAGAAGCGTCATTTGAAGTAACTTTTTGAACTAAAGCTAAAGCATTTGGTCCAGAAATTTTGAATAATCCCATGTGAGATACATCAAAAACACCAACACCATTTCTTACTGTATCGTGTTCTATATTTACGCCTTCATATTGTATAGGCATGTTAAAACCAGCAAAAGGAACCATTTTTGCACCTAAAGCTTCGTGTACGTGGTTTAAAGTAACTTGTTTCATGTGTTGTTAACTTAAATTTTGAAAGCGAATTTACTTCTTTTTTTAGAGTTTTAAAAATTTAAGCGATATGTAATTAAGATTCTTTAATATTTAAAAAAGAATTCTACTTGAAATCCATTTTAACTATTTTTCTCGAACTATTTGAACCCAACCGGTAATTATTTCTTTTGAAGTCTCAATTGCATAAAAATAGGTTCCGCTTGGTAAAGCATTTCCATTTTTATCTTGTCCGTACCATTGGTTTTTATAACCTTTCCCATGGGTAAAAACTTCTTGTCCGTAACGATTGATGATAAGTATTTTATTCACCTCTAAATTATTTAAAACAAAATAGTCATTTAAACCGTCTCCGTTTGGTGAAATTCCTTTTGGAATAATACAATTTACATCACTTAAATTAATAGTCGCGTTTTGAGTACATCCCTCAGGTGAAGTTACCACAACTTGATAATTTCCTTCTTCAAAAACAAAAACTTCATTTGAATTTGAATTTATACCTGCTCCAGACCAAACGTATGACAAATTATTCCAAGTACCATTTTCACTAATATCTAACACAGATAATAAATACTTGTTTTCAAAACAACTTCCGTGAATAATAATATCTAAATCTCTAGTGATAGAAATTTCAGTTTCAAAAACTTTAGATTCCCCACATCGAGGTTCAGAAACTGTGTATGTGTATTTAACTATATAAATTCCCGGTAAACTTTGCTCAACATCTATTTCTCCGGTTGAAGCATTTATAATCAATCCATCAGTGCTACTAAAAATTCCGCCAGTTGAAAAATCTGTTGGAGTTATTGGAGAAATAAAATCATGATTACTTTTACAAATTGGATTTTGATAAGTAAAATTCACCACCGGATTTTCAAATAATCTATAATCTAGTTGAATTGGAGCAATCGAAACACAGTCTGCGAAACCTACAGTAGAAATTCGGATATAAATAGTTTGATTTTGAGTTATACCAAAACTTTGAATATTAATTGGATTTAAATTATTTTGTGCCTCTTGATTTGTTAAATGAAAAGAAATTTGATAGTTAACTAAATCTGCATCTGCAATAAAAGACCCTAACAATTCTGAAAAATCTATTTGCTGAAATCCATCTGATTCTACATCACAAACTAAAAATGAATTCGGAATTAAATTTTCATCAAAAGGTTGTAAAAAAGTAACAACAATTTCATCACTAAAACTTGGTTGCGTACAATTTTCCTTTTCAATCACAATTTTATAGGTACCTGATTCCGATACAGAAATTGATAACGTATTGAAAACATTTACATCTAATAAAACACTATCTTTAAACCATTGAATCGAAGTAACTGCTCCATCGCCAATTGTATCAATAATTCCCGTAAGTGAAACATGATCTGTATTACAAACCGTGATATCTGTCCCTAAATCAATTTCACAAAGAAAATCGCAATTGGTTGAACCTGCTCCTGGTGCATTTGTATTTGTTTGTTCTAATTTAATAAAGCCTGGTAAACCGTCCCAATTAGCAATTAAAACGGCATATATTTGACCAACTTGTGCATTTGGAATTGATAAGGTTTCAATTGCGGCCGGACTTGGACTACAATCTACAATATTTCCGTAAGGATAAAAATTTGGCGGAACAGCTCCCGGATTCACCACTTGTAAATAACCTGGACAATCTGAACAATATTCAATTTCGATATCGGCACAAGCTTGAGATAATGAATTAAACGGACCGAAAGCAACATAATCAACATCTAAAGGTGTTCCGGTAGGATTTCCTGCTGCATTAAATTGTGTATTTTGTATGATATTAAATTCTAAATCACCTGCAGAATCTACTTCAAAATAATACCAAATGGCATTAGGTGTAAATCCTAAACATCCAATTGGACCGTAACCCGAAGTATTACTTGATCCAAAATTATTCTGAAAAACAATAGCACCAGAATCACCACAAAACGGATTAGCTTGAATGACACTTGGTATGGTTTTAAAATAATCTGGTGTCCAATTACTTTTTGAAGATTCACTACAAATTGCTCTAACCCAAATGGTGTACCAAGTATCTAGCAATAAATTATAAACAGTTACAGTCGGAGCATTTAAAACACTTCCGTTTTGCAAAGGTGGCATTCCAGCTTGCACAATACAATATTCCCATTGTTGCTCATTACTACCGGCTGTCCAAGTAAAATCAACCGCGGCATTATCTACACAAGTAATAATATTAGAAACATCGTTACAAATAGGTTTAGTATCAATGATAACATCGTCTAAATAAACACCTCTTCCTAACGGATAATTATTTCTGTTAACATGAAATCCAACATTTATAACTCCGGTTAAAGGAGCATTTGTTTGCGGATTAACTAAATCAACTTTAACCTCAACATAAAAGGCATTTTGAAATGTTTTCGCTGGTAAAAGTGTTGTTGTGAAATTAGCTAGATTGGCTCCACCGTTAGAAGAAATAGCCACTTTGATTACTTTGTCAACTTGCCAATTTCCATGTAAATGAGGAGAAAGTTTTACATAAAATTTTAATTCTTTAGTTCCTGAAATAGCATCTAAATTAATATTCGGTGAAATTAACCAATCATTTATAGAACCATAAGTAATATTTTGAACAGCTAAATGTTTACATCCATTTCCTTCGTTTGTATTAGTTGAACTATTTGTCCAAGTAATATTATCATTGTTTAAATTAAATTCATTCCAACAATTTAAAGAGGTCGAATTTGAATTAAACGTTTCATGAAAAGGAACTGGAAAAACTGTAGAACATTGGTCAAAGAGAGCAATTTCAGACAATTCCTTTTTAAAGGATTCAATTATATTAAGATTTATATCTTTCTTTAAAACATCAGCTTCTACAGAAAAAACACAAACAATAAAAAAAAAAAATATAGATAGTCTTTTTAATCATAATTACTAGTCATATAGTTAATTAAACAAGTAAATATTAAAAATAACAAAAAAAACTATCTAAATATATAAATTACATTTTAAATTGTCTAAGTCTTAATGCATTAGCGATTACAGAAACAGAACTCAAGCACATGGCCAAAGCTGCAACCATTGGAGAAAGTAAGGTTCCGGTGGTTGAATACAAAACTCCGGCTGCGATTGCAATTCCTATTACGTTGTAAACAAAGGCGAAAAATAAATTTTGTTTGATGTTTTGAATTACCTTTTCACTTAAACGAATTGATTTTTCAACATTAGAAAAAGAATTATTCAACAAGGTAATTTTCGAAAAATCTTGGGCCAAATCAGATCCACTTCCCATAGCAATTCCAATATCAGCTTTAGCTAAAGCAGGTGCATCGTTAATACCGTCACCAATCATCGAAATCACTTTTCTTTCAGCCTGAATTTGCTCAATCATACGTAGTTTATCTTCTGGAAGTTGTTGTGCGAACACTTTATCAATTCCAATTTGTTTTGCAATAGCTTCAGCTGTTTTTTTGTGATCTCCAGTTAGCATAATTACTTCAATATTTTTACCGTGAAGGAAATTGATCGTTTCAATAACATCTGGTTTAACTGCATCATGAATTACAGCCAAACCAACAATTTCAGTATTTACAACAACGTAAGAAACCGTTTTTCCTAAATCTTGAATTTGGTTGACTTGCTTTTTAATAGCATCTGAAACCAAAATATTATTCTGATTTAAAAGAGCTTCATTTCCTAATAAAACTTTTCTAGAATCAATCATTCCTTGAATACCTTTACCAGCAATATTCGCAACCATTTTAGAAGGCTTAATTTCTAAATGATAAAGAACCGCTTTGTCTTTAAAAGCTTTTGCAATCGGATGTTCACTGCTTGCGTTTAATTGAGCAGTTAATTTAACTAACTCTTTTTCTGAAAAATCTTGCAACGGAATAATTTCTTCTAAAGATGGCTTTCCTTCAGTTAACGTACCAGTTTTATCTGTTATTACTACATTGGTTTTCTCAAGTAATTCTAAAGCTTCGGCTTTTTTTATTAAGATGCCATATTGTGCGCCTTTACCAATTCCCATTGAAATAGAAACCGGAGTTGCTAAACCTAAAGCACACGGACACGCAATGATTAAAACTGCTATGGCATTTTGTAAACCAAATAACCAAGAAGCTTCCATAGAAAAATAGCTCCAAAAGAAGAAAGTTAGTACGGCTATAAAAATTACAACCGGAACGAAATATCCAGAAATTGAATCGGCTAATCGTTGAATTGGAGCACGAGACAAACTCGCTTTGTTTACCATTTCTATGATTTTGGCAATAGTTGTAGATTGACCAATTTCTACGGCTTTCATGGTAAAAGATTGATCTGTATTTATACTTCCGGCCAAAACTTTATCATTAATCTTTTTTTCAACCGGAAGTGGTTCTCCTGTTAACAAAGCTTCGTTTATAGAAGTTGCTCCAGTTAAAATGATTCCATCTACGGGAATTTTTTCTCCAGGTTTCACTAATAATTCATCATTAATTTGAACTTTATCGATGTCGATTTCAGAAGGATTTCCGTTAATTAAAACCGTTGCTTTTTGAGGAACCAGATTCAATAAATGTTCTAATGATGATTTTGTTTTTTGATGTGCTTGCGCTTCTAACCATTGGCCAAGAATCATTAAAGTAAAAATAACGGCAACGCTTTCAAAATATATGGGTAAATGTTCTGAAGTATTAAATTGAGATGGATTTAATATCACATAAAATGAAAATAAATAAGCTGCAATTGCTCCTAATCCAATTAAACTAAACATGTTTAAATTCCAAGTTTTAAAAGAAATCCAAGCGCGTTTTAAATAATTTCTTCCTAAATATAAAACCGCAGTTGTGCCAATAAATTGCAACCAAATACCTATTTTAAATGGAATAATATTGTAGATAAAACTATCGTGATTCATTCCAAACATGGCAATGATAAGAACCGGAATGGTTATAATTAGCGATTGATAAAATAGTTTTTTAAGATGATTTACTTCTTCATTATCATTTAGATTTCCACCAATTTTAACTAAATCCATTCCACAAATCGGGCACCCCACATTGCTATCGTAAACCTTATCGCCTTCGCATAACATGGGACAATAATATTTACCAGCCAAATGTTCTAAATTCTTTGGCGTTTCGTTATGTTTATCGGAACTGTGAATGGCTTGATGTGCAATTTCTGAATAGGTTTCAGTACCATCTGCTTGAACAAAAATTTCTTGAATAGTGTACGGTCCTTTATGAGAAAGTGCGTGTTGAAGTTCTTCTAACGTAAATTTATTTTTAGATTCAATTACGGCTTCAGCAGGATTCAAATGCACCTCAACATTTTCTGTAACCGATTGCAAAGCCTGAGTAACCTTAGCTTGGCAACCGCTACATGTCATTTCGTTTATTTTATATCTTGTTTTCATGGTTCACTTATTTTATATGGTAAAGTTACGTGGCTTTACACTATTTAAAGTTACATAATTTCAGGTTTGATTTACATAATTTCAGACATAAGAAAAGGCAGTGTGTAATTCACTACCTTTTTTTATTGTTCAATAATTTTTTCACTTTCTGAATTATCAACCTTCCAAATAGAATAAACAGAATAAAATATAAAAATTAAAATCAAACTCATTTCGAAAGTTCTAAAATGATCTCGTTTGATTAAAAGAGTTCCCAAAGGTTCAGATAAGTAATTGATGCCTAACAATCCGAAAAAATGGATTAAAATATCTAATGTGGTTATTTTTAATTTATAAATGAATTTAAAAAGTAAAAGTTGGAAGAATGATAAAAAGAAAAACATATAAAAATCAACTAATTCAAATTTCTTTAAAAGATAAATAAGCTTTGATTTAGATAAAATATCCGATCCCAAGAAACAAATATCTAAGGTCAAGATTAAATATGCTAAAAAGATATTTAGCAAAATATTTATATAACTTTTAATTCCATCTTTAAATTTAGTTGGAAAGCAAAAACCAATAAAAGCAGGATAAATTATAGCTGTTTCAGGAATAATTACACTTGTTATCAATAATAATATTAAACAAACAATCTTCATTTACTCTTTAATAAATTACCAATTAAGTTCTTTAACTCCCTTTTTGAAAATCCATCGCATATAAACTTTTTGACCTGCTTGAGTGTCAAACACCTTAAATTGCGGAGCAAAAATTGTTGCAAAAACCGCAGCCCCTAAAGAAAGCCACATAGATGCAGAACCAGTTATAAATTCAAACCCATACCTTCCGATAATAAATAATACCGCAAAACTTAAAAATTGGGCTATAAAAACTTTTGTTTTTTTACTCATTATGCTTCTTTATTTTGAAATTTAGTACGTTTACTTCCTGCATACATTTCGTATTTAACTAAACGAGATTCTAACTTTCCGTTAAATAATTTTATTTTTCTTGAAGGTTTTAAACCTACAAATTTAAGTGCTTCAATATTTCCTGTAATAAACCAAGAATCTGTTCCTGGATAACTTTGTTTTAAAGTATCCCCAATTTCACGATAAAAACGTTCTAAATTAATATCTAAACGTTCACCATATGGTGGATTAAATACCATGTGTAAAGGCCCCTCGGTTTGCTTTTCAGTATCAAAAAAATTTTCTTCTTTAATAGAAATATACTCTTCTAAATTGGCATTTCTTACGTTTCCTTTTGCTTTCATAACAGCAGAAGGAGCTTTGTCATAACCGTAAATTGTATAATGGAATTCACGAGTTTTGTTTAATAACGAAGTTTCAATTTTTTCAAATAAATCATTATCCCAATCGTTCCATTTTTCAAATGCAAATTCTCTTCTGTTAATATTCGCAGGAATGTTACAAGCAATCATTGCTGCTTCAACTAAAAAAGTTCCAGATCCACACATAGGATCTAAAAAATTTGAGTTTCCATCCCACCCCGACATTAGTAAAATTCCGGCAGCTAAAACTTCATTAATTGGTGCCAAATTGGTAGCTGTTCTATAACCACGATGATGTAAAGAAGCTCCAGAAGTATCTAATGAAACTGTACAAATATCGTTTTGAATATGAATGTTTATTCGAAGATCTGGATAATCTTTATCAATATCCGGACGTTTACCCAATTGATCTCTAAACTGATCTACAATAGCATCTTTTGTTTTTAATGCAACAAATAATGAATGGTTAAAATGTTCGGAATTTAATGTTACATCAACAACAAAAGTTTGATTCACTCTAAAAACTTCTGTCCAATTAATAGTCTGAATTCCTTTATATAAACTTTGATCGTTGTAAACTTTAAAAGTAGCAATAGGTTTCAAAATTTTTAAAGCTGTACGCAAAGCTAAATTTGCCTTGTACATAAAACCTTTGTCCCCATAAAAACTAACCATTCGAACACCTTGTTCCACTTTTTGAGCACCTAACAAGTTTAGCTCTTTAGCTAAAACTTCTTCAAAGCCAAAAAAGGTTTTGGCAACCATTTTAAAATTTTCCATATAAATATTCCCTTCCTTAAGGAATCAAAAATTAAATTTATTATATCTACAAAAATAACTTATTTTTGCATGTTATAAAAAAATAATACACACCATGCTCAAAGAAAAAAATACTTGGTACGCCTCATGGTTTGACACACCATATTATCATATATTATACAAAGATAGAGATCACGAAGAAGCCCAATTGTTTATAGATAATTTAAATCAATACTTAAATATTGCAGAAGATGCAAAGGTGTTAGATTTAGCTTGTGGTCGCGGACGTCATTCAATTTATTTAAATAAATTAGGTCATAACGTAATTGGTGCAGATTTATCTGCAAACAGCATTAATTATGCTAAACAATACGAAAATGAAAACTTAAAATTTGTGGTTCATGATATGCGCGAACCATTTGTTGAAAAGTTTGATACAATTTTAAATTTATTTACAAGTTTTGGATACTTTCCAAACGAAAAAGATAATTTAGTTACTCTTAAAGCAATTCAAGAAAGTCTAAATGAATACGGTTTGGCTGTTTTAGATTTTATGAATGTAGAAAAAGTAATTAAAAATTTAGTTCCGACAGAAGTTAAAACAGTAGAAGGAATTGATTTTCATATCACAAGAAAATATGAAGACGGATTTATTATTAAAAATATTAAATTTGAAGATAATGGTGAATCTTTTGATTTTACAGAACGCGTACGTGCTTTAACTCTTGACGATTTTGAAAAAATGATGGATGAAGCTGGTATTTTCCTACTTGATACTTTTGGAAACTATAAACTTCAAAAATTTCATAAAGAAGAATCTGATCGTTTAATTATGATTTTCAAATAAAATGCTAATATACCTATTACCTTTTTTATCAATCATTTTAGGTTATTTAATTGCAATTTTTATTCAGCCTAAAAACAAACGTAATCTAAAGTTACTTTTAGCTTTTAGTGGTGCGTTCTTATTAACCATTACGGTTTCACATTTACTACCTGAAGTATATTATCATGAAATTGAAAAGGAAGTTAGATTGGAACTGGTAAATAATTTAGAACATGCTCACCACCATCATACTGAAGAAATTGCAGAAGTACACGATCACGAACACCACGAAGGTAATGTAGCAGAACACAATCACAATCATGGCACTTTAAAAAATATTGCTTTATTTATTATGATTGGAATTGTATTTCAAATAATATTAGAATACTTTTCAAGAGGTGCAGAACACGGACACGTTCATATTCATGAAAAGTTATCTAAAATCCCGTGGGTTTTATTCATAAGTTTAAGCTTACATGCTTTATTAGAAGGAATGCCTTTAAGTGTTCAGAACAATTTAGCCTTAGGAATAGCGATTCATCATTTACCAATTGCTATAATTTTAACCTCGTTTTTCATTCAGGCAGAACTTAATAAAAGAAGCATCTTTTTCTTTATGATGATATTTTCAATTATGACACCGATTGGAACTTTAGCTTCAGAATATTTTAGTTTCTTATCAAATTATTATACCGAAATATCAGCACTTGTTGTAGGAATTTTATTTCACATTTCATCTACAATTATTTTTGAAAGTAGCGAGGGCCACAAATTTAATTTAACAAAACTCTTAGCTATTATATTAGGAATTGCTTTAGGCTATTTCATCTAAAATACAAAAATCTCAAAATACTATATTTGAGATTTTTTTTATTTTCATTATCTTTAATTAAAATAAAAATTATGAAAAAAATATTTTTTACACTTTTTGCTTTATGTACAATAAGTATAAGTGCATTTGCTCAAAAAATAATCGAAGGAAATGGTAACGTAATTACTGAGAATAGAAAAACAGAAACTTACGATCAGATTACATTAATTGGATCACCCGATGTTGAATTAATTCAAGGGAAAGAAGGTAATTTACAAATTCAGGCCGAATCAAATCTTATTCCGTTTATTGAAACTAAAGTAGAAAACAACAAACTAACAATCAAGTTCAAAGACGGTAAATCATATAAAACTAAGAAAGGTATCAAAGTTATTGTTCCAATTGAAGATGTTTCTAAAATTGCTTTAAGAGGTTCTGGTGATATCTATGGCGATCATTTATTTACAGATGAAAATTTGAATATTTCAGTTGAAGGTTCAGGAGATATTTCATTAAACATAAACAATCAGAATCTTAATGCAGAAGTAATGGGATCTGGTGATATTAAATTAAAAGGCAAAACCAACCGTTTTAACGCGCAAGTTAAAGGAAGTGGCGATATCAAAGCTAAAAACTTAAATGCAGTTTCAAGCAATTTAAATGTAAATGGTTCTGGTGATATTGAATCGTCAACATCAACAAATGTTAGTGCTACTGTAAAAGGCTCTGGTGATATAAAAGTTTACGGAAACCCATCTAATGTACAAAAAGATGTAAAAGGAAGTGGAGATATACAAATTGTAAAATAAAAAAAAGGAATTAGCTTTAAAAACTAATTCTTTTTTATTTATTCGCGAGCCAAGTCAATCTTTACTTTTTTGTTTTTGAGTTTTGTATTTTCTAAACTTGATAATAAACTTTTTATTTTATAGCTTGAAACTGCAACAAAAGATTGATTATCTTTTACTTCTATCAAGCCAATATCATCTTTATTTAAACCACCTGTTTTAATTAAATATCCAACTATATCAACTTTATTAACCTTATCTTTTTTCCCTGCACTGATATAAATTGTTTTAAAATCAGTTGCGTTTTCTATTTTATATTTTCCTGACAAATCTTCAATTTCCATATCCAGATCAATAAAATCAAAATGCTCTTCATTGGTTATCATCACATAAACCGTTCCTTTTGCTTTCATCCTTGCAGTTCTTCCATTTCTGTGAATAAAAGCATCTTCTTTATCAGGAATTTGATAATGAATCACATGTCCAATTTCAGGAATATCCAAACCTCGAGCAGCTAAATCAGTGGTAATTAAAACACGAGAACTTTTATTTCTAAATTTCATTAAAGCACGTTCTCTATCAGCTTGTTCCAAACCACCATGAAAACATCCGTTAGAAACTCCTTTTTTAGTTAAAACTTCACTAATTCGATCAACAGCATCTCGGTGATTACAAAAAATCACAACAGTCTCTTTTCCAATTTTCCCAACTAACTTAATAACTGTTTCTAACTTTTCTTCAGATTTCGAAACAACTTTCTTAAACGATAAATCTGGAATAGCTTCTTCATTTTTTAAAAACTGAATACGTTCAGGATTTTCAATACCTGTAAAATCAGGAATCTTTTTTAAATTGGTTGCAGAAGTTAACATTCTAAATGAAACTTTCTTAAAAGATTGAATGATAAATTCCATATCATTCTGAAAACCCATCTCTAAAGCTTTATCAAATTCATCTAAAACAAAAGAAGAAACATTTTTTACGCTAATATTATTTTCACGAATGTGAAATGCAATTCGCCCAGGAGTTCCTACTAAAATTGCTGGCGGATTTTTAAAATTATTTACTTCTATTTTAGTTGAATGACCACCATAACATGTATTAATTTTAAAAGAAGTTCTCATTTTTTTAAAAACATCTTCAATTTGCAAAGCAAGTTCTCGAGACGGAACAATAACAACTGCTTGTACTGTTGTTATATTTTCTTGAAGTTTAGAAAGAATTGGTAAAAGAAAAGCCAAAGTTTTTCCTGAACCTGTAGGTGAAAGCAATATAATGTTATCTTTCTTTTCTGAAGCTGCTAAAACTTCAGATTGCATAACATTTAACGTTTCTATATTTAAATTTTGAAGTATTTTTGTTATTTCCATAACTGCAAAGTTACTTTATATTTGTCATTTTATTTAACTTATCAATAATCAATTAAAACTAAAATCATGTTATATTTTTTAATTATCGCAAGCATTGTAATCTTATTCGTTGTAATTGGAATTTATAATAAAAATAAGAATAAAAGAAGCAACATAGATGTTACTATTGACTTTGAAGATATTGATTCATTAAATGTATCAAAAATTGTTAAAGTGGAAAACGACATCGATTTTACACGAAATGAATTATGGTTTCAATTCAAACAGAAACAAAAAATAAATGCTGTTTCGTTTTATAAGCTAAAACAAAGTTTTGAAATTCAAAATAACATCAAAATAAATCAATTTAATGAAACAGATTTTATTAACTCTGAAGTAGATACTTTAACATTAATTGAAAAAATTATTTCTGACGAAACGAACCAAAACGAACTTATTAAAGCATTTATTGAGGTTGAAAAACGTTTAAACTTAACAATTTCATAAAGGCTAATACATTATTCATTTTTTTATAAAAAAAACAAGCTTAATAAAGTTTTGTATGCATTTTTTTATAAATTTATACTATTAAAAAAACTATAATATTAACTAAAACAACTTAAGCTACTAAAAAAATGGATCAAGCTTGGAATAAATTAATCAAGTGTTTAGACCAAATAACTGATAATTTTAAAGAATTTAATTACGATTTACATCCAGGAGTTACTGACAAAAAAATTGTGTCGTTAGAACAAACGATAAAAAAACAATTTCCTGATGATTTTAAAGCTTTTTATAAAATACATAACGGTGAAAATAATCACGGTGCGGGAATAATGAAAGGTGAAGAATTTTTATCTATGGAAAGAATTCTTGAAGAATGGAATGTTTGGAAAGAATTATTAGATAACAATTCATTTTATGATGATGAAGACGAAGCTTTTATTAGCGATCCAGACACAGGTATAAAACCTGATTGGTGGAACCCCGCTTGGATTCCTTTTACTTATGACGGAAACGGAAACCACATTTGTATTGATTTAGATCCGACTGAAGAAGGAAAGTACGGTCAAATTATTCGTATTTGGCATGATGAAGCTGTTCGAGAGCTTTTAGCTGATTCATTTACAGAATGGATTAATGAATTTGTTGAACAATTAGAAAATGATGAATTTGTTTATTCTGATGATTACGGTGTTCTTGTTCATAAATCTGATTTAGAGGAATGGGAAGGAAATTAATATATTATTTATCAAATTAAAGCATAAAAAAAGGTTTAACTCAAATAGTTAAACCTTTTTTATTTTATTTAAAAATCTATTTATTTTTATACGCAGTTAAAGCAGCTTCTAAAATTTCAGCAGATTTAATTAAATCATCTTTCTTAAGTACATAAGCTAAACGTACTTCGTTTAACCCAACACCTGGAGTTGAATAGAAACCTGCAGCAGGTGCAACCATAACTGTTTCACCGTTTAAATCGAAATCTTCTAAAATCCATTTAGCGAAATCTTCTGCATTATCAACTGGTAATTTAGCAATACAGTAAAAAGCACCTTTTGGGTTAGCTACCTCTACTCCATCAATTGCGTTTAATGCATTTACTAAAATATCTCTACGATCTTTATATTCTGTGATAACATCATCAAAATAAGATTGAGGTGTATCTAAAGCCGCTTCTGAAGCAATTTGCGCATAAGTTGGAGGCGATAAACGAGCTTGAGCAAACTTCATTGCTGCATGCATAAATTCTTTATTTTTAGAAACTACACATCCAATACGAGCTCCACACATACTAAAACGTTTAGAAACTGAATCAATCATAATTGCATTTTCAGCAATGCTTTCCTCGTTTAAAACAGAAAAATGTTTGAAACCGTCATAAGCAAACTCTCTATAAACTTCATCAGCAATTAAGAACAAATCGTGTTTCTTAACCAAAGTAGCTAATTCTTCAATTTCTTCTTTAGAATATAAGTAACCTGTTGGGTTTCCAGGGTTACAAATTAAAATTGCTTTTGTTTTTGGCGTGATTAATTTTTCAAACTCAGCAATTGGTGGTAATGCAAAACCAGTTTCAATTCCAGAAATAACAGGTACAACTTTTATTCCTGAAGCAGTTGAGAAACCGTTGTAATTTGCATAGAATGGTTCTGGAATAATTATTTCATCTCCATGATCCATAGTACTTCCCATAGCAAACATTAAAGCTTCTGAACCACCAGTTGTAATAATTATATCTTCTGTATTAACAGGTAAACCTTGTCTTTGATAGTAAGCAGCTAATTTATTTCTATAAGATTCAAAACCAGCAGAATGGCTATATTCTAAAACTTCGATATTTGCGTTTTTAACAGCATTCAAAGCAACTTCTGGAGTTTTAATATCTGGCTGACCAATATTTAAATGATAAACTTTGTGTCCTTTTTTCTTTGCAATCTCAGCAAACGGAACTAATTTACGAATCGGAGATTCTGGCATTTGGTGGCCTTTGTTTGAAATTTTAGGCATAATTTATAATGGTATAATTAAAATCTGTTTTTTTTGTTGTTAACCTCACAAATTTAAAATTTTATTTCTATCTACTCAATAATTTTTCATACATTAATTATTCGTTAAAATAAACATAATACAATCTAAAAAAACTATTTTTGTGCAATCTTAATGTACACTACATATATTTTATTATGAAGAAGTTATTTACTTTCTTATCCTCAACACGATTAATGGCGGTGTTATTTATTGTATACGCCATTGCGTTAGGTCTTGGTACCTTTGTTGAAAATGAATACAATACAGATACTGCGCGTATTGTAATTTATAACGCAAAATGGTTTGAGGCTATTATGCTGTTATTTGTTTTTAACTTTATTGGTAACATCAAAAGATATCAATTATACAAAAAGGAAAAATGGGTTACTTTAGTTTTGCACCTTTCTTTCATTTTTATTTTAGTTGGAGCTTTTGTAACGCGATACATCAGTTACGAAGGTGTGATGCCGATTAGAGAAACAGAAAAATCAAATCAAATTTTTTCTGATCGCACATTCTTAACCATCATGGCTGACGGTATGGTTGATGGAGAAATGAAACGTAGAACTTTTGAAAATCAGCATATGTTCTCTGCTGCTTTAGATAAAGATAATTTAATTAGTTTCTTTGGCTCAAACCATTTTTCTATGAAAAAAGAGTTCAATGGAATTCCTTTCAAAGTGGAATTTAAAGACTTTATCATGGGAGCAACCGAAACGGTTCAGCAAGACGAAAACGGAATCTATTTCTTAAAAATGGTAGAATCTGGTGATGGAAACCGTCACGAACATTTCTTACAAGAAGGACAAGTACATAATTTCCATAATGTATTGTTTGCTTTCAATAATCCAACTGAAGGTGCAATTAACATTACTAAAGATGGAGATAATTTTACAATTGAAACTCCTTTTGAAGGAAACTTCATGCGAATGATCGACCAATTTCAAGGAGATGTTACAAAAAATGAAAAACAAGAATTAATGTTCCGTTCGTTATATAACATCGGAGGTTCACAATTTGTTTTTCCTGAATTACCTATTAAAGGTAAAATTGGATATGTTTCTGATAACGATTTCAAAAACAGCCAAAAACAAGATGCGTTAATTTTAACTGTTTCTACAGAAGATAGCCAAGGTAATACCGTTAGTGAAGAAGTTACTTTATTAGGAAATAAAGGCCAAATGGGAATCCCTCAATCATTTGAATTAGGTCAATTAGAATTTACTTTACTTTTTGGTTCAAAGGTTTACACAACTCCATTTGAAGTTCAATTAAATGATTTCATTGCAAATAAATATCCTGGAACAGAAAAAAGTTATTCATCTTTTGAAAGTTTGGTTACAATAATTGATCCACGAGATAAAAATTTTGACGCACATATTTTTATGAATAATGTGTTAGATTATGATGGTTATCGCTTTTTCCAAGCAGGTTTTGATCCTGATGAATTAGGTACAATTTTGTCTGTAAGTCATGATTTCTGGGGAACTTGGATCACTTATGTTGGATATACTTTATTATACATCACATTGCTTTTAATTTTGTTTACAAAAAATACACGTTTCGACGATTTAAGAAAAAAATTAAATAAAATTCGAGAAAAGAAAAAGAATTTAATTACAGCATTAGTATTATTTATTTCATTAGGAGCTTTTGCACAACATGGTCATAAACTTCCTACAGAAAAACAATTAGATTCACTTTTAGAAGTTTCAAAAGTTCCGTTAGAACATGCAGATAAATTTGGAAAATTAATTATCCAAGATGCAGGTGGTCGTATGAAACCAATCAATACGTTTTCATCTGAATTATTAAGAAAAGTTAGTAAATCAGATACGTATAAAGGTTTAGATTCAGATCAAGTTTTACTTTCAATTACCCAATTTCCTCAATTATGGTACAATGTTCCAATCATTAACTTAAAAAGAGAAAATGATAGTATTCGATCTATTATTGGTATTCCTGCCGATCAAAAAAATGCAGCATTAATCAATTTCTTTGACGAAAAAGGAAATTATAAATTAGATCCATATTTAGAAGAAGCTAATCACGCATCGGTAAAAAATCAATTCCAAAAAGATTTTATTGAAGCTGATAAAAAAGTAAACTTATTATATTCTGCAATTACAGGACAAATTCTAACAATTTTCCCTGTTCCTTATGATAAAGGAAACAAATGGATTTCGTACTTAGAATTAAACGAATCAGATATTCAAGGTGAAGATTTACAATTCACTAAAATTATTTTACCTGCTTATTTAAGTTCTTTATTAAAATCTTTAGAAACTAAAGATTACGAAAAAGCAGATGAGTTCTTAGAAAACATTAGTCAATATCAGCACAAATTTGGTGCAGAAGTAATACCTTCAGACCAACATGTCGAAGCTGAAATTTTATATAACAAATACGACATATTCAAGAGATTATTTTCTTGGTATATGTATGTATCAGTATTATTATTTGCTGTAGTCATCATTCGTATTTTCAAAGACAATAAAACTTTACAAATCTTAACAAAAACATTCATTGGTGTAACCATTGCTTTATTTTTATTACATACAGCAGGTTTAGCAGCACGTTGGTATGTTTCTGGTCATGCACCTTGGTCTGATGCTTATGAATCTATGATATATGTAGGTTGGGCAACTATGTTGTTTGGTTTAATTTTTGGAAGAAAATCAGAATTAACCATTGCTTCTACTGCTTTTGTTGCTGGAATGATTTTGATGATTGCACATTGGAATTGGATGGATCCTGCGATAGCAAACCTGCAACCTGTTCTTAATTCTTATTGGTTAATGATTCACGTTTCTATAATTGTAGGTAGTTACGGTCCATTTGCTTTGGGAACAATTTTAGGAATTGTTGCCTTGTTATTAATGATTTTTACAACAAAGAAAAACAAAGCACGTATGGATTTGAACATCAAGGAGATTACCTACATTAACGAAATGGCTTTAACTGTTGGATTAGTCATGTTAACCATAGGGAACTTTTTAGGTGGTCAATGGGCTAACGAAAGTTGGGGCCGATATTGGGGTTGGGATCCAAAAGAGACTTGGGCTTTAGTTAGTATTATGGTTTATGCTTTTGTTATTCACATGCGTTTTGTTCCTTCGTTACGTGGAACATGGTTTTATAATTTCATGTCAATTATAGCTTTTTATGCTATTTTAATGACTTATTTTGGAGTTAACTTCTATTTATCAGGTTTACATTCGTACGCAAAAGGAGATCAAGTCGTAACACCTACTTTCATTTGGTGGTCGGTAGCTATTGTATTTACAATTGGTGCATTAGCATTCTTTAAATACAGAAAACATTACAAAAAATAAATATTTAAAAAACGCTTTCAAATTTAGAAAGCGTTTTTTTATTAACATTCTATTATACTGATAGAAAATATTTTTCACTAACTTTAAAAAAATATTTTTTATGAAAATCATATTTATTCTTACAAGTTTACTTAGCCTAAGTTGTTCTAAAATGAACACTGAAATAAAACCAACCACAACCACAAATAGTATAGAAAACATGGATACAGAAAACATCTATCAATTTAAAGTTAAAGATATTCAGGGTAATGATTTTGATTTTGCTTCTCTAAAAGGAAAAAAAATAATGATCGTTAATACCGCTTCTGAATGTGGATTAACACCACAATTTGAACAATTACAAAGTTTATATTCAGAATTTAAAGATAAAAACTTCATTATTATCGGATTTCCATCAAACGATTTTATGGGGCAAGATCCTGGTTCAAATCAAGAAATTGCAACTTTCTGTCAAAAAAATTATGGTGTTACTTTCCCAATGATGGAAAAATCAATTGTAAAAGGTGAAAACCAAAATGAAGTTTATCAGTTTTTAACTAAACAAGCTAAAAACGGTTTAGGTGATTTTGATGTAGAATGGAACTTTCAGAAATTCTTAATTAACGAAAACGGAGAATTAGAAAAAGTTTTTGGCCCGCGTATTCTACCAACAGATACCGAAATTAAAAACTGGATAAAAGCCAATTAATTCATTTAAAAATCACAGGTTTTGTTTGTATCTTTGAGTAACAAATTAAGATCAAATGAAATATCCAGAAATTCCTTTAGCACAAAGCATTATTCAAATATGTAAAGCCAAAGGTTTAAAAAATATAATCATATCGCCAGGATCGCGAAATGCGCCGTTGACTATCGGTTTTTCTATCGATCCTTTTTTTAATTGTTACAGTATTGCAGATGAGCGCTGTGCTGCCTTTTTTGCTTTAGGAATTGCACAACAAAAACATGAACCAACCGTTTTGGTTTGCACCTCAGGTTCTGCCCTGTTAAATTACTATCCAGCAGTTGCAGAAGCTTTTTATAGTCAAATTCCATTAATTATAATTTCTGCAGACCGTCCAACTTCAAAAATTGACATTGGAGATGGACAAACTATTCGTCAAAGAAATGTTTTTGAAAATCATTCAATTTTCAATGCAAATTTAGTTGATGAAGCCTCAGTTGAAAATGATGTCTTAATTCAAAAAGCTATTCAAAAAGCTATAACTAAAAAAGGTCCAGTTCACATCAACGCTCCATTTGAAGAACCATTGTATAATGTTTTAGATAAACCTACTTATTTTCCAAATATTACTGAAGATAAACCAGAATCAACTTTAGAAATTAATTTTGATTTGTACCAAACAATCTTTCAAAATACTAAAAAGAAATTGGTTCTAATTGGAGTTCAAAATCCAAATGTATTAAGTGAAGAAATTATTCAAAAATTAGGGAACGATCCTACTGTTGTTGTAATGACAGAAATTACTTCGAACGTTCATCATCCAAATTTTGTTTCAAACATTGACACCTTAATAACTACGTTTACTGAAGAACAATTTCTTGAATTTCAACCCGAATTATTAGTTACTTTAGGAGGTATGATAGTTTCTAAACGTATAAAAGCTTTACTTAGAAAATACAAACCAAAAGCTCATTGGCATGTCGATGAACTAAGAGCTTACGATACTTTTCAGGTGTTAACAAACGAAATTAAATCCAATTCACAAGATTTCTTTAATTCGATGTACGAATATGAAAAAAATATTGAAAGTGACTACTCAACTTTTGTTCAAAATATTATGAAATCTCGAGCAATTGGTCATGAACAATACATAAAAGAAATTCCATATTCAGATTTTATGGTTTTTGAAAAAGTTTGGAAACAACTACCAACAAATATTCAATTACATATTAGTAATAGTTCGGCAATTAGATATGCGCAGTTATTTAATACTCCAAATGAAATTGATGTATATTGTAATCGTGGAACAAGTGGAATCGATGGCTCAACTTCAACTGCTATTGGAGCCGCTGTTGCGAATAACAAACCAACAGTTTTAATAACTGGCGATATTAGTTTTTTATATGATAGTAATGCACTTTGGAATAATTACATTCCCAATAATTTTAAAATCATAGTTATAAATAATGGTGGTGGTGGAATTTTTAGAATTTTACCTGGCCATAATGAAACTCCTGTTTTTAATACTTTTTTTGAAACCGAACATTGCTTAACTGCTGAACAATTGGCTAAAATGTATCAGTTCGATTATAATACCATTTCAAACGAAGAAGAATTAAATAGCAGATTAGAATCGTTTTTTGAAAACAAGAATAAAACAATTTTAGAAATTTTTACTCCAACAAAAATCAATCAAGATATTTTAAGAAACTATTTTAAGGCAATCACACTTTAATTTTATCAAAAAAATAAAAAGTTATGAAAAAAATACTATTTCCTGTATTAACATTATTCTTTGTTACAAGTTGTGCCGAATTACAACAAGCAACTAAGCAATTAGCAGATATACAAAACCAAGGCAATATCGGACAATTACAAATTTCTAATGCTTTAAAAGAAGCTTTAGAATTGGGAATTTCACAGCAAGTTGTTAATTTAACTAAAAATAATGGCTTTTATAATAATTCATTAGTTCGAATTCCTGTGCCTGAAGAATTACAAAAAGTAGAAAAAGCATTACGTGCTGCAGGTTTAGGCAGTTTAGCCGATGAAGGAATTAAAGCTATGAATAACGCTGCAAGTGTAGCAGTAAAAGAAGCTACACCAATTTTTGTAGATGCAATTAAAAATATGACCATTACAGATGCTAAAAACATTTTAATGGGAGGAAATAATGCGGCAACACAATATTTACAAAAATCGACAACAAAATCACTTTACGGAAAATTTAATCCAATCATTAAATCTTCGTTTAATAAAGTTGGAGCTGATAAAGTTTGGAAAGAAATTATAACCACTTATAACACACTTCCAATGGTTCAAAAAGTAAATCCTGATTTAACAGATTACGTAACTAATGAAGCTTTAGATGGAGTTTTTACTATGATTGCAAAAGAAGAAGTAGATATTAGATCCAATGTAAATGCAAGAACAACTAATTTATTGAAATCTGTTTTTGCTTTACAAGATAAAAAGTAATAACCTTATTATTAAAAAAAAGCCTGATGAAATCATCAGGCTTTTATTATTACATTTCGTTATTTTCTAGAAATTACTTTTTCTACTTTTTCTATAATAGATTTTGCATTTAAACCGTATTTCTCCATTAATTCTTCTGGAGTTCCTGATTCACCAAAAGTATCATTCACGGCAACATATTCTTGTGGAGCAGGATTATTTAATGCCAAAACTCTTGAAACAGATTCACCTAAACCTCCTAAGAAGTTATGCTCTTCTGCAGTAACTACACAACCTGTTTTAGCAACAGATTTTAAAATCGCTTCTTCATCTAAAGGTTTTATAGTATGAATATTGATAACCTCAGCAGAAATTCCTTTTGCTTCTAAAGCTTCAGCAGCTTGTAAAGCTTCCCATACTAAATGACCTGTAGCAACAATGGTAACATCAGTACCTTCATTTAATAAAATTGCTTTACCAATAACAAAAGGCTCATCAGCAGGCATAAAGTTAGGCACTACCGGACGTCCAAAACGTAAATAAACCGGTCCGTTATGTTCTGCAATAGCTAATGTAGCCGCTTTAGTTTGGTTGTAATCACAAGTATTAATAACGGTCATACCAGGTAACATTTTCATTAACCCAATATCTTCTAAAATTTGGTGTGTTGCACCATCTTCACCTAAAGTTAAACCTGCGTGAGAAGCACAAATCTTTACATTTTTTTCTGAATAAGCAACAGATTGACGAATTTGATCGTAAACACGGCCAGTAGAAAAATTAGCAAAAGTACCTGTAAAAGGAATTTTTCCTCCAATGGTTAAACCAGCAGCAATTCCGATCATGTTTGCTTCTGCAATACCAATTTGAAAAAAGCGTTCTGGGTGATTTTTTTTAAAATCGTCCATTTTTAATGAACCAATTAAATCTGCACAAAGTGCCACTACATTTTCGTTCTTTTGTCCTAATTCAGTTAAACCTGCACCAAAACCTGAACGCGTATCTTTACTACCTGTATTTATATATTTTTTCATTTTTTTTAATCTAAAGAATTTAAATATTCATTTAAAATTTTAGTGTCTTTTTCAGAAAGATTTTCTCTCATATTTTCAATTTCTAATAAGCTTTTTCTCATAGAATCGATAGTACCAAAATAGTCAACACTACCTCCATTTTGATATAAATATAAATCACAAATTTGACCAACTAAATTATAAACATGTTTTTTTAGCTGCTTATTATCAAAATTAGGTACATTTTGTTTTAGTTCGTAACAATATTCAGGCATATATTCTTGAATGTTATAATCTAACTGTTGTTCTGCAGCTAAACTAATATGATCTACTGAAATTGTTTTATAATCTGAACTATAACTTCTTAAATTGTATCCTACTGCCTCTATAACTGTTTCTTCATAAACTTCAGGAACAAAATTAGTTGCATCATCAAACAATTTATCAAAAGCTTTTGAAAGTTTTTTAGCTTCTGAACTATCAATAATTTTTGATTTTTTCCCTTCTTTAATCATGATTTGACTTTGCTTTTTTGCAATTTGAATTGCTTGAGCTCTTGTTAAATCAGGATTTCCGTCATAATCAGAATCAAAAGTTGATAAATCACATCCTATACTTGAAAATTTTAATGCAAAATTCTCAACTGATCGACTAAAATTATCAAAATAACTATAATAATTACAAAGCGGATCATCATAATATGAATTATTTAATGTTGCTACTGGAGCAGGAGGAACGTCAGGAACATATAGCAAATCATCTTCATCATCTCCATCATCTTCATCAACTTGATTATAAATTTGATATGCTTCTTCTAATTTTGTATATTCTGCATTAAAATCAAAATCTATTTTAATATCAATCTTCTTTATTGCATCTAAACTGATTTCTTCATCTGGATAATCAATTCTTCCATAAGCTAAAACCAATCCATCTATATTTGCGTTTGGTAATAAAGACTTTAAGTTTTTAATATCGTTTTTTGTGTCGATACAGAAACAAACATTTTGATCTGATAAATTATAATCTTCTGTCGCGTCTGAATTAATTTTAAAGTATTCACAAGGAATTCCCATAATAACACTATTTCTACCAATTGGTTCTAAAACAATGTTAGATTGAAAAAAACTCGATAATCCAATATTTTTAGAAAAATAGTAAGGTTCATCGTTAGATATTATAACTTTTCTATCAAAGCCAAAAGCTTTAATGTCTAAATATTTACCTTGGTGAAGAAACGAAAAGCTTGGCGTAGAATTATAACTTACAGCTTCAATTAAATTATATTTTTCAGAATTATCTAAATAATACTTTAATTTTAAAATACTTTCTTCTTCAGAATTCGATTTTAGACTATATTCTAAAACGTTATCGAATACAATTTGATTATTTTGAGCATTTGACAAAAACGCTAAAAACAAGGATGATAATAAAATGATCTTTTTCATAAGTTGGTGATTTTTTGGATTTTTTATTTCATATTAATAGTCACCTAAAGTTTCAGGATTTTGTGCTAAAGCTTTTTCTAATTGCTCATCGTTTGGTGCTTTACCATGCCATGCATGAGTATGCATCATAAAATCAACACCGTTACCCATTTCTGTATATAATAAAATAACTGTAGGTCTTTCTTTTCCAGATAAAGCTTTTGCTTCGTTTAAACCAGCAACAATAGCTTCAATATCATTTCCTTTTTTAACTTCTAAAACATTCCAATCAAAAGCTTCGAACTTGGCTTTTAAGCTTCCCATAGCTAAAACTTCGTCTGTTGGACCATCAATTTGTTTTTCGTTTAAATCAACTGTAGCAATTAAATTATCTACCTTTTTTGCAGATGCATACATGATTGCTTCCCAGTTTTGACCTTCTTGTAATTCACCGTCTCCTAATAAAACATAAACTAACTTATTATCTTTGTTTAATTTTTTAGCTTGAGCAGCACCAATTGCAACTGATAAACCTTGTCCTAAAGAACCTGATGCCATACGAACACCTGGTAAATTATCATGTGTTGTTGGATGTCCTTGCAAACGAGTATTAATTTTACGGAAAGTAGCCAATTCGCTCACTGGAAAATATCCACTTCGAGCTAAAACGCTATAAAAAACAGGCGAAATATGTCCGTTTGATAAAAAGAAAATATCTTCATCTTTTCCGTCCATTTCAAAGCCTTCTTTACGGTCCATAACCGATTGATAAAGAGAAACTAAAAATTCTGCACAGCCTAAAGATCCTCCTGGATGTCCAGAATTTACTGCGTGCACCATTCTAAGAATGTCTCTTCTAACTTGAGTAGTTAAGTCTGTTAATTGTTGTGTTGTAGGTTTCATTTAGAAAATTAAAATAATTATAAACAAAGATAGCAATTATGAAAATAACTATTTAATATTTTCATTAATTATAAATTGAATTTATTTGAAAATGGTTATTTACCTTTGTGTTGAAAAATTTGATCGATGAAAAAACTTTGGAACAATTATATAGAAGCCTATAAAGGTTTATCTAACGCTACATGGATTTTAGCTTTGGTTATGCTAATTAACCGAAGTGGAGCTATGGTTGTTCCTTTCTTAGGAGTTTACCTTACCAATCAATTAGGTTTTTCATTAGAAAGAGCCGGAATTGTTTTAAGTTGTTTTGGTGTAGGAGCCATTATCGGAGGATTAGTTGGTGGCTATTTAACAGATAAATTTGGTTCGTTTAAAATTCAAACTTTAAGCTTGTTTGCTTGTATCCCGGTCTATTTATTTTTACCAGAATTAACCAGCTTCACATCTTTATGTTTTGGTATTGCGTTATTATCTTCAATTACCGAAATTTTACGTCCTGCAAACAGTGCATCTGTTTATAATTATGCCAAACCAGAAAATCTTACTCGTGCCTTTTCATTAAACCGAAT
The DNA here is from genome assembly GCF_947632075.1 of uncultured Flavobacterium sp. Classification (GTDB taxonomy): domain Bacteria; phylum Bacteroidota; class Bacteroidia; order Flavobacteriales; family Flavobacteriaceae; genus Flavobacterium. The sequence goes on along the minus strand of NZ_CANRNX010000008.1, from coordinate 15,209 downwards.
GGCTTTAAATTTAGGATATTCAATTGGTCCGGCTATCGGAGGGTTTATTGCTGCATACTCTTTCAGTTGGTTATTTTACACCAATGCCATTATGATTTTTTGCGCTGGAACAGTGTATTTCTTATACTTTAGAAACAGGGTTGAAAATCCGTTACAAAACGTTTCTGTTCTACGAGAAGATAAACCGATCGAAAGAAAATCTGCTTATGCAGATGTAAAATACATTTGGTTTAGTGTTTTTGTAGCTTTTTATGCCTTTTGTTTTTTTCAGATACTAAGTTTATTACCGCTTTTTTATAAAGAAGAAGTTGGACTTAGCGAACAAGAAATTGGCTTGTTAATTGCTTTTAGTGGAATAGTCGTTTTTTTATTAGAAATGATCATTGTGCATTGGGTTGAACACAAATACACTATTTCTAAAATTTTAATTTTCGGAAGTATTTTATGTGGTTTAACCTATTTAGTTTTAATTCCATCTCAACATATAGGAATGTTATATTTTTCGATGTTTTTACTTTGTATTTCAGAAATTTTAATCATGCCTTTTACAGCCACTGTTGCAGCAAATAGATCGAATCATTTAAACAGAGGTTCATACATGGCTTTAAATGCAATTTCATTTTCTATTGCCAATGTTTTTGCTCCATTAGTCGGAACTCGTGTTGCCAGTAATTTTGGCTTCAATACTTTATGGTTAGTAAACGGAGTTTTAATTGCAATTGCTTGTTTTGGATTTTATTGGATAATGAAAAAAATATAATGTTGTTTATGGAAGTTTTAAAAACCACAGATTTAACCATTGGATACAAAAGCAATAAACAAACTAAAATTATTGCTTCAGATATTAATCTAACTTTAAAATCAGGAAAACTTATTTCATTGATTGGAAGTAACGGAATTGGAAAATCGACCTTTTTAAAAACCATTTCAGGAATTATTCCTTCTATTAAAGGGAATGTTTTTTTAAATAATAAATCAATTGAAACATACTCAAATAACGAACTTGCTGAGAGTTTAAGTTTAGTTTTAACTGAAAAACTTCCTACCAGTACATTAACCGTTTACGAGTTGATTGCTTTAGGTCGCCAACCTTACACTAATTGGTTAGGGCAACTTTCAGAAACAGATCAAAAACAAATTGAAAATGCACTAAACCTTACACAAATTACTCATTTACGCGATAGAAAATATTATGAGTTAAGTGATGGGCAATTTCAAAAAGTGATGATTGCAAGAGCTATTGCACAAGACACGCCTTTTCTTATTTTAGATGAACCATCAACCCATTTAGATTTATTTCATAAAGTTTCACTTTTTAAATTGCTGCAGAAATTAGCACATGAAACCAATAAATGTGTGTTGTTTTCTACACATGATTTAGATTTAGCAATTCAGTTAAGCGATGAAATTATTATAATGAAAGAAAACTTATTTAAACACAATTCCCCAGATGAATTAATCAACCAGGGAATTTTTGATAATTTTTTTTATGACGATTCAATTGTTTTTGATCGAAATACCAAACAGTTTATTTTAAAGTAACTTCTCTATTGTGTTTTTCGTTTTTAGAAATATTTTCTACAGTAAAATCAATTCGTTTTTTAAACTCTTGTTTTCTAAGTTCGCAATCAGTTTTTAAACAAATCTGACAAGAATAATCTTTACAACTATCTAAGTGTACAAATAGTTCAATTCTATCACCAAAATATTCTCGAACTAAATCTTCAAGTGCATCAACCTCAACATGTCCTTCTTGAATATTAAAATACCAAGGCACCGTCATGTGACAATCGATATGCAAAGTACTTCCGTATTTAATTATTCTTAAATTGTGTAAATCTATCCAATTGGGTCTACGAACTTCATTTAAAAAAACAACCAATTCTTTCAATAAAACTTCATCGGTTTCATCCATAATTCCCGAAATTGCTTCACGCAGAATTTTATAACCCGTATAAATAATAAATACTGCAAAAAGTAATGCTACAACACTATCAATCCAAGGTAAATTGGTAAAATACATAACAATTAAACCAATGATAATTCCAACGGTAGAATAAGTATCAGATTGTAAATGTTTTCCACTTGCAATTAATGCCAATGAATTGTTCCTTCTACCTTTCTTAACGGCAATCATTCCAACCAAATAATTAACCAAAGCAGCAATTGCAATTAAAATAATTCCGTAATCTAATTTAGAAACCTCAACAGGGTTTTGTAAGTTTACTATTGCTTCATGTATAATTACAACCCCAGCAATACTAATTAAAGTACCTTCGATCGAAGCCGAAATAAATTCAACTTTACCATGACCGTACGGATGATTATGATCTTTGGGTAGAGAAGATAAATACAAACTGTATAATCCGATAAACCCGCTGACTACATTAATAATACTTTCAAGAGCATCTGTTAATACAGCAACAGAGCCAGTAATATACCAAGCTATAAACTTAATTGCAAAGAGCAAAACTCCGACAATGGTAACAATTTTTTGAAAATTATAATTTTCTCTTGCTGCAATATTCTCGCTTTGATTCATTTTATAATTCGTTTAATTCTTCTACTTCACCCGGTTGTAATCCTTGTAAATAATAATCACCAATTCGTACACGAACCAAACGCAATGTTGGAAATCCAACAGCTGAAGTCATTTTACGAACCTGACGAAATTTTCCTTCTCTCAATGTAATCGAAACCCAAGAAGTTGGACCATGTCTTTCATCACGAATTCTTCTTCCTGCACCTAACCAATCTGGCTGACCGTCTAACTTTGATGCTTCGCAATTTTTGGTTAAATATTTTGAACCATTTATTCCAATTAAAACTCCATTTTGCAATTGTTCAATAGCTTCATCTGTAATAATTCCATCAACTTGAGCATAATATTCTTTTTCAAAATGTGAACTTCTAATCTTTTCGCTCATCATTCCATCTGTCGTTAAAAGCAATAAACCTTCAGAATCTTCATCTAATCGACCAATAGCCATCGTTCCTTCCGGAAATGGATAAAGTTCTCCCAACTTCTTTTTATTACGTTTTAATTCATAAACAAACTGAGAAATATATCCGTGAGGTTTATGTAATTTAAAATGTTGATGCATGCTTCAAATGTTTTTTCAAAGGTACTAAATCAATGCTCATTTCTGATTTATAAATTTGTCTTTTCCCATTGAAAAGGTTTATTTTTACTTTTTAAAAACTGAACGATGTCTGCATATCTTATCTATTTCATACTATTTACATTAGCTTTTTTGATTGGAATTTTACTTCAGAAAGCTTTGAATAATTCTAAAACACAAACTTTGATTTCTGAAAGTAAACAACGTTTATTTGAGTTAGAAACCGAAAGAAACAAACGCCTTGAATTAGAAAACAGTCATAAAGAAACTTTTACTAAGGTTAAAGATGAATTAGAGCAATTGCGTTTAGAACGTGACGATTTACTTGGTGAATACAGCAAAGCTAATGCTGAGGTTAATTTTTTAAAAATAAAGTTAAACGACCAAAAAAAGGAATTAGAAGCTTTACAAACCAAGTTTTCTGAAACGTTTGAAAACCTTGCTAATAAAATTCTTGAAGAAAAGTCGGAAAAGTTTGTTGCTACGAATAAAACTCAAATCGAAAGCATTTTAAATCCGCTACAAGAAAAGATAAAATCGTTTGAAGAACGCGTTGAAACCACACATAAAGACCATTTAATTCAGCAGACTTCTCTAAAAGAGCAAATAACCTTTCTTTCTTCGTTAAACAAACAAATGACGCAAGAAACCATCAATTTAACCAATGCATTGAAGGGCGATTCTAAAGTGCAAGGAAATTGGGGCGAAGTGATTTTAGAACGTATTTTAGAAAAATCTGGATTAGAAAAAGGTCGTGAATACGAAATTCAGAAAAGCTTTTCTTTAGAAGGTAAACGTTTACAGCCCGATGTTGTGATTAACTTACCAAATGATAAAAAAATGATTGTTGATTCAAAAGTTTCGTTAACGGCTTATGAACGTTATTGCAACGCTACAGACGAAAACGAAAAACAGAATTATTTAAAGCAACATTTACTTTCGTTAGGAAATCACATCAAACAATTGAGTGAGAAAAATTATCAACAGATTTACGAAGTAGCTTCGCCTGATTTTATTTTACTTTTTGTACCTATTGAAACTGCTTTTGCTTTAGCCATTAATAACGACCCAAATATATACAACCAAGCATTTGAGAAGAATATTGTTATTGTAACCACTTCTACCCTTTTGGCTACTTTAAAAACAATTGATTCGTTATGGAAAAATGAAAAGCAACAAAACAATGCGTTAGAAATTGCCAAACAAGCTGGCTTATTATATGATAAGTTTGTTGGTTTTGTGGAAGATATCCAAAATATTGAAAAAAACATCGATCGTTCTAAAACCGATATAGAAAAAGCTAAAAATAAATTGTTTTTAGGAAATGGTAATTTAGTGAATGCTGCCGATAAAATTGTACAATTAGGTGCAAAAGCTAAAAAAAGACTACAATAAACATATTGTAAAATAAAACTATTGTTAAAATAAAATTTTAAAACAACTAAAAATCAACAAAATAGAATTCATGTAAATAAATTCACTTTTTCTTGGCATGCACTTTGAAATATTCTTTTCAACAACGAACTATTAAAAAATATTATAATGAAAAGTTTATTTACTATCGCACTTTTATCAATTGTATCAATTGCAAGTGCACAACCAGGAAGACATAGAGAAGAAGGAAGGTTTCAACACAAAAATCACAACAAACATGAAAAATTACATAAAAAAGATTATAAAAAAGGAAAAAAACACGCTAAGCAACATCATAAACATGATTATAACTATCGAGTAGAAAGAGAGTTAAGTCGATATGATTTTTTAAGATTAAATAGAAATCAACGCGCTCGTTTACAATTTTCATTAAACTACATGATTTCTAATAATTATGCACAACGTGAATACGAACGCAGATTACGTGCAGATTTAAGTAATATTTTATCAAGAGAACAATATAGAAGTTGGGAAAATAGAGCTTACACTAATAATGGAAATGTTTTTGTTTTCAACTTTAATATTTAAATAAAAAAAATATCCCAAGAAAATCTTGGGATATTTTTTTTATTGTATTGAGAAATGATAAATAATTGTACCTATTTGTTTATCTGGTGCTGATATCGATGGTTCCCATTTAGTATTCATTGCGGCAATTTTAGCCTGATCTAACAAACACTTTGCATTGTTCGTTGTACCTCTAACCCCAGCAGTTGCGTTTGTAGTTTTTCCGGTTTTATCAACTATAACTTCAACCACAACTTTTCCTGTTTCGTTACACTTATATGCTGGTAATGGTTTTGAGATTGCTCTTCTATTTCCAAGCGAATAACCCGAACCTGAACCAACTCCGCTACCGTATCCTGAACCTGATCCATTTCCGGTACCAGTGCCATTACCTGAACCTGATCCGTAATAATTACTTGAATTTAATGATCCAGATAAATTTCCTTTGTTCCCTGTTTGACTATCGGTACCATCACCACCTTTATTTCCTCCTAATAAATTAGCTAATGCGTTATTTGTTTCGTTGGAGACTGTTTGTTTTTTAACTTCTTGTTTTACAGAAACATTTTTCTTAGGTTCTTCTTTTTTAATCTCCTTTTTTTTGATTTCATCTTTTTTTGCTACAACGTAATCTGTATTTGTAGAATTTTCTTGAGCAATCAAAGTTTCGTTAATTGATTCTTCTAAAATCGGTTTTGCTTTTTGATTTTCAGTAACTTGAAGGATTTCACTATTAAAATCGGAACCTGAACCAAATTCACTATCTCCAAAATTTACAGTAACTCCACCTCCTCCGCCTCCTCCATCAGAAAGTAAATCGATACTTGTAGTGGAAGTAAATCGGATGAAAAGAAGAATAGAAACTAATATAACTGAAATAATAACAGTTATAAAAGCTGATTTTTTTTCTTCTTCTGTAAATCTGAATAATTGCATAAATTTAATTCTGAAAAATTTTCAACTAAAGTACAAAAATATCTTTAACTTAAACTAATTGTTTTAAAGCGATTTCGAAAGCTTTTGCTGAAATATTTGTTCTTTCAGTATGAATATTGTGTATATTTTCGATTGCTTTTTTGATTGTTTCAGAAGTGTCTTCGAAAATTTCTTTATCAATAATATTTACTTCTTTTTCCATTAAATACGCAAATACACGAGCCATTCCACAGTTTGAAATAAAATCTGGAATTAACGTAATATTTTGATCAACATATTCCATAATCGGACCGAAGAAAATTTCTTTATCAGCGAAAGGAACGTTTGCACCGCAAGTAATAACTTCTAAACCTGATGCAATCATTTGTTCTACTTGAGATTGTTGAACTAAACGAGAAGCTGCACAAGGAGCAAATACTTCTGCACCCATTGACCAAATTTTCTCATTGATTTCTGCAAACGGAATCATGTTATCAGCAACTAAAGTATTTCCGTTTTTCTTTAAAAATAATTCTTTAACTTCCTCGAAAGTATATCCTTCTGGATTTAAAATTCCACCATCACGGTCAATAATTCCAACTATTTTAGCTCCCATTTGAGCAAAATAATAAGCCGCTGCCGCACCTACGTTCCCGAATCCTTGAATAATAACTTTTTTTCCTTTCACATCTCCACCAAAAATTGAATAAAAATGATAAACAGAATATGCTACTCCGAAACCTGTAATAAGATCACCTACAGCAATCTTTCTTTCAGCACTTGGAGTATAATCAGCGTGTGTAACTTCTTTAGAAACCCCTTGACGTAATTGGTTAATGCGGTTCATTTTTTGATCTTCAGTAGCGTTGAAGTGTCCGTTAAAAACACCTTCTTGCGGATGAAGCAAACCGTATTCTTTAGTCATTGGAATTACTTCATGAATTTGATCTACATTCAAGTCACCGCCTGTACCGTAATAATTTTTTAATAAAGGATAAACAGCTTTAAACCATCTTTTTAAAACACCTTCTTTACGAGGGTCGTTTGGATCAAAGTTAATTCCAGATTTTGCACCACCAATAGCAGGACCTGCAACAGTGAATTTCACTTCCATTGTTTTAGCTAAAGAAAGTACTTCGTTCATATCTAAGCCTTTACGCATACGAGTACCACCACCAGCTGCACCACCACGTAATGAGTTAATTACTGCCCATCCTTCAGCTTCAGTTTCAGAGTCATTCCAATGAAAAACAACCTCAGGTGTCTTATTCTCGAATTTTTTTAATAAATCTTTCATTATAATTTTAGTTTGTATAATTGTTTATAGTTTTCGCAAATATAAACGAATCTATTATATTTACTAAAAAATATCAATCGAATATTAACGAAAAATCAAAAAACTACTCCTGAAGAATGATCTTGTTTTGCACCAGTTACACTTGCTAAAACATTAATTGAATTATTTAGTTTTAGCAAACCTAAAAAAGCAAAAATTAAAGCTTCTTTATAATTAATTATTTCTGAATTTGGAATTTCAATTTTAATGTTGTGATTATGATGTTTTATTCTCGATAACAAATAAGAGTTAAAGGCTCCACCACCGGTAATAATCATTTTACCAAATTTATTTATTAACTGATTTTCAATTTGAATAGCAATATGTTCGGTATATGTAGCCAAAATATCTTTAATATCCAGTTTATAGCTTTCGATTATAGGAAGCACTTCTTCGAATACAAATTCAATTCCTAAAGATTTTGGATGCTTCTTGGTAAAATATGAATTGGAATTTAATTCTATTAATAAATCAGAATGAACAAAACCAGTAGAAGCAATTTCACCTCGATTATCATATTCTAAACCAAGCTTATTTGCATAAAAATTCAAAATAGTATTTACTGGAGAAATGTCAAAAGCAATACGATTTGCATTTTCTTCAAATGAAATATTTGAAAACCCACCTAAATTCAAACAGAAATCATATTCAGAAAATAAAAATCGATCGCCAATTGGAACTAAAGGAGCGCCTTGACCACCAAGTTTCACGTCTTGAACTCTAAAATCACAAACAATTGGAATAGTAAAACCGTTCTTAATTTCGGGTAAATTTCCAATTTGCAAAGTATAACCAGCTTTAGGATTATGTAAAATGGTATGTCCGTGAGAAGCAATGGCATCTAAATCAACCACTTTAAAATCAGAAATAAATTTATGAATCAATGAATTTAAATATAAAGTGTACTCCTTATTTAATTGATTTAATTCTTCTGAAGGTAATTTAGCGGCAAATTTTAATTTTTTGAACCAATTTTCAGGATATTCATAAGTTGCGCTTTGAAAAATTTCGAAATTCCATTTATTATCAATTTGACAAAAATTAACAACAGCAAAATCAACTCCATCTAATGAAGTTCCTGACATTATACCTAAAATTTTAATATTCTTTAAATTCATACCTAAATTTACATATATCTTTTGAAGATTTCCTAATAATATTTATATTTGTGTATTAAATCAATTTATTAAAAATAATTAACCAAACATACAATGGATTTTAAATTAACTGAAGAACAATTAATGATTCAGCAAGCAGCAAGAGATTTTGCTCAAAATGAATTATTACCAGGAGTTATCGAAAGAGATGAACACTCAAAATTCCCTACAGAAGCAGTAAAAATAATGGGAGAATTAGGATTTTTAGGTATGATGGTTGATCCAAAATACGGTGGTTCTGGTTTAGATAGCGTTTCTTATGTTCTTGCAATGGAAGAAATTGCGAAAGTTGATGCTTCGGCTGCAGTTGTAATGTCAGTAAACAACTCATTAGTTTGTGCTGGTATGGAAAAATACTGTAACGAAGAGCAAAAAATGAAATATTTGGTACCTTTAGCAAAAGGTGAAAAAATCGGTGCTTTCTGTTTATCTGAGCCAGAAGCTGGTTCTGATGCAACATCGCAAAAAACAACTGCGATTGACATGGGAGATCATTATTTATTAAACGGTACAAAAAACTGGATTACTAACGGTTCAACCGCTTCTACATATTTAGTAATCGCTCAAACAGATGTTGAGAAAGGTCACAAAGGAATCAATGCTTTCATCGTTGAAAAAGGATGGGAAGGTTTTGAAATTGGTCCTAAAGAAAAGAAAATGGGAATTCGTGGGTCTGATACTCATTCATTAATGTTTACAGATGTTAAAGTTCCAAAAGAAAATAGAATTGGTGAAGACGGATTTGGATTTGCTTTTGCAATGAATGTTTTAAATGGTGGACGTATTGGTATTGCATCTCAAGCTTTAGGAATTGCCCAAGGAGCTTATGAATTAGCTTTAAAATATGCTAAAGAACGTAAAGCTTTTAAAACTGAAATTATTAACCACCAAGCAATTGCTTTCAAATTAGCTGATATGGCTACTGAAATCACTGCTGCACGTATGTTATGTATGAAAGCTGCTGCTGAAAAAGATAACGGTCAAGATATTTCAATATCTGGAGCAATGGCAAAATTATTTGCTTCTAAAACTGCAATGGACACTACAATTGAAGCTGTTCAAATTCACGGTGGAAATGGTTATGTTGCTGAATATCATGTTGAGCGTATGATGCGTGATGCAAAAATTACTCAGATTTATGAAGGAACATCTGAAATTCAAAAAATTGTTATTTCAAGAGGAATTGCAAAGTAATTTCTTTTAACATATTATTACAAAGTCCGATTTTTTATTAAATCGGACTTTTTTTATAACTTTCAATTTCTAAAAATGATATAATGATGAGCGACAAATCGATTAAATTTAAAGTAACCTTAGGATACATAATACTTGGAGCAACAGCATTATTTTCGATTTGGTATCTGCTTTCTGAAATTAAAAAAATAAATACTCCACGCGAAGAATTACTTAGAGAAAACAACACTATTTTTGAAGTAAGTAATGTAGTTAATAATATTTACGCTACCGAATCTTCTGGTAGAATAGCTTTAACAACTACTTCTAAAACCGACATAAACCGTTATAAAAATCAGCTTGATAGTGTAAAAAAAGAATTAAAAAACTTAAATCTTATCATTAAAGAACAAAGTATTTTAAACAAATTAGACACAATCCAACTTTTAATATCAGAGAAAGAAAAAAATTTTAATGAAATAATTCAACTAAAAAGAAAATATTTAAATTCAGATATTTTTAGTGAAGCTTTTGAAAAATTTAGAAACGAGAAAAAAAAGTTTGACACTTACGCCGATGTTAACATCGAACCAATCAAAGCAGAAAAGAAATCATTACTTCAACGAATTTTCAATTCTACAGATGAAGCTGAAGAAAAGGCAAGACTTGAATTAGAACTTGAAAACAGACAAAAAATAGAACAACAACATCAAAACAAACGAGATAGTATAGCTCTTCAGGCAGAAATTATTTTTAACGAAGCCATTGAAAAAGAAAGTAAACTACAAAATGAATTTCTAAAAAAAGAAGAAGTTTTAATGTTTAAAAGTAAATTTTTAACTGAAGAAATTAAACTTCTATTAGTTGAAATTGAACAAAATGTAATTTCAAATTCTACAAGGAAAATACGTATTTCAAAAGAAAAACTAAATGAAACTACAACCGAAATCATTTACGTTGGAGGCTTTGCATTATTGATGGTAATGATTTTAGGTTTTATTGTTATTCGTGACTTAAATCAAAGTTATCGCTACAAAAAAGAATTAGAACATTTAAACAACAATTTAGAAAAACTAATGCGTCAAAAATCTATGTTTTTCGCAACAGTTACGCACGACATTGTATCTCCTTTAAACACTTTAGTTGGTTTTACAGAATTGCTTGAAAATTCAAATTTAAATCAAACACAAAAAAAATATATTAAAAATATAAATTACTCTACAAGTTATATTAGGAATTTAGCCAATGATTTAATTGATTTTTCGAAATTAGAATACAATAAAATTGTGCTAAAAAAAGAAGTGTTTCATTTCGGGAAATTAATGGAAAGTATTTTTGAACCACTTACAGATACCGCTAATCAAAAAGATATCGACTTGTTTTATGAAATTGAACCTGACTTAAACGACTATTTTTATTCAGATCCATATAGAATCAAACAAATATTAACCAACATTACAACAAATGCAATAAAATTTACAAACTCTGGTGAAGTAAAAATTAAAGCTACAACATTTAATAATCATATTAAAATTAGCGTTAAAGATACTGGAATTGGAATTGAAGAAAAATATCAATCAGATATATTTAAAGAGTTTAAACAAGCACATGGCGACATAGAAAAAGTTTATGGTGGCACCGGTTTGGGCTTAAATATTTCTAAAGGTTTAGTTGACCTTTTAGGAGGAACCATTGAATTTAAAAGCGTTTACGGAGAAGGTACAGAATTCATTATCTTCCTTCCAAAAATTATAAGAGAAATTCAAATTGAAAACCCTAAAATATTAAATTTTGAAAATAACAAAGAATTAAAAAATCAACATATTTTATTAATTGATGATGACAACTTACAATTACAATTATTATCAGAAATTTTAAAAGATAAAGTTAGCTCAATCAAAACAATAAATAACGCTAATAAAATCGAAGATTTATTAAATGAAGAACATTTTGATTTGATTATTTCAGACATTCAAATGCCAAATTGTAGTGGTTATGAAGTAATAAAAAAAATTAGAAATAACGATCTCCATAAACAAATACCGGTTATTGCTTTTACAGGAAAAATAGATTTAAACGAAAATGAATTTTTAAAATTAGGATTTAATTCTGTAATTCATAAACCTATTGAAAGTGTAAAGTTATTATATGAAATCCATAAAGTTTTAGAAATTAATTACAACAATAATTCTAATTCAATTCAAGAAAAAATAAGTTTGGATTATGGAGATTTCAATTTAACTGATATTTATTTTTTCTGTGATTCAGACATTGAAGCTGTAAAAAATATTTTATCTATTTTCATTTCTGAAACCGAGAATAACATTCATGATTTAGAAAAAGCCAAAGAAAAAAACAACACCAAAGAAATTGCAAATATTGCACATAAAATGCTTCCTATGTTTAAGCAATTGCAAGTTGCTAACTTGGTAAGTAAATTACTTAAACTTGAACGTGACTCAGAAAGTTTTGATCAAAAAACAATAACTATCTATGTAAAAATACTCATTCAAGAAATAAATAATGTTTTAGAAAAAATTAAAAAGATCTAGCTTTAGAGTTTTGTCTTTTTTATCTAAAAAAGCATTTTTTTGCGGTTTCAAAAACTTTAATCTAAATTAGCGTATCCAAATTTTTAAAATGCAAAACTCAATTTTAGATACTCCAATAGAATACTTAAAAGGTGTTGGGCCACATCGAGGTGATATCTTAAAAAAGGAATTGCAGATATTTACCTTTAAAGATTTACTTAATTTTTATCCGAATAGATATTTAGATAGAACCAAGTATTACAAAATAAACGAACTTAATTACCAATTAACTTCAGAGGTACAAATAGTTGGTAAAATCATTCATATTAAAACAGTTGAACAAAAACGTGGAAAACGTTTGGTTGCAACATTTATGGACGATACCGGTAAAATGGAACTTATTTGGTTTCAAGGTTTTAAATGGATTAACGAAAACCTTCTGTTAAACACACCTTATGTTATCTTCGGAAAATTAAATCATTTCAATGGAAGCTTTTCAATGCCACATCCTGAAATGGAATTACTTTCTGAACATAAACAAAATATGCGATCAGCTTTACAGCCGGTTTATCCATCAACAGAAAAATTGGTTCAGAAAAATATTTCTAATCGCACCATTAATAAAATGATACAACAAGTTTTCTCTGAAACCCAAAGTTTTTTTACCGAAATTTTTCCAGCACATTTAATAAATGAATTGAGGTTAATGCCTAAAAATAAAGCTTTCTTAAACATTCACTTCCCAAAGAATTCTGAAGTTTTAGCACAAGCGCAATTTCGTTTAAAGTTTGAAGAATTATTTCTTTTACAACTTCAATTACTTTCAAAAAATGTAGTTAGAAAACAGAAAATTAAAGGTTTTGCATTTGATAAAGTTGGTGATTATTTCAACAATTTTTACAGCGAACATTTACCATTTCCGTTAACAAACGCTCAAAAACGAGTTTTAAAGGAAATTCGTTCAGATATGGGAAATCCAGCCCAAATGAATCGTTTGTTACAAGGTGATGTTGGCGCCGGAAAAACTATAGTTGGCTTTATGGCCATGCTTTTGGCTTTAGATAATGATTTCCAAGCTTGTTTAATGGCTCCGACAGAAATTTTAGCAAATCAACATTATATCGGAATTAAAGAAATGGCCGATAAAGTCGGCATCAATGTTGGTCTGTTAACAGGTTCTGCAAAAACAAAAGAGCGAAAAGAAATTCACGAAAAACTAGAAAGTGGTGAACTTCAAATTTTGATAGGCACTCACGCTTTACTTGAAGACAAAGTAGTTTTTAAAAATCTAGGTTTAGCAATTATAGATGAGCAACATAGATTTGGAGTTGAACAACGTTCTAAACTTTGGAAGAAGAATGTTATTCCGCCACACATATTAGTTATGACCGCCACTCCTATTCCACGAACGTTAGCAATGAGCTTATATGGCGATTTAGATGTTTCTGTAATTGACGAACTTCCTCCGGGTAGAAAGCCAATTCAAACCTTACATTTTTTTGAAGGAAGTCGATTACGTGTTTGGCATTTTATTCGTGAAGAAATTGCAAAAGGCAGACAAGTTTATATAGTTTACCCGTTAATTCAGGAAAGCGAAAAATTAGATTATAAGAATTTAATGGAAGGCTATGAAGGAATTTCAAGAGATTTTCCACTTCCACAATACAGCGTTAGTATTGTACACGGACAAATGACTCCAAAAGAAAAAGATACAGAAATGGAACGTTTTGTTCGTGGTGAAACCAATATTATGGTTGCCACAACAGTAATCGAGGTTGGTGTTAACGTACCAAATGCTTCGGTTATGATTATAGAAAGTGCCGAAAGATTTGGATTATCACAACTTCATCAGTTACGCGGACGTGTTGGTCGTGGTGCCGAACAAAGTTATTGTATTTTAATGACCGGAAATAAATTAAGTGACGACACCAAAGTTCGAATGGAAACGATGGTAAGAACAAACGATGGTTTTGAAATTGCCGAAGTAGATTTAAAACTTCGTGGTCCCGGAGATATCATGGGAAAACAACAAAGCGGTGTTTTAAACTTAAGAATTGCAGACCTTGTAAAAGATCAAGAAATATTGAAGTTAGCTCGAATTAAAGCAATTGAAGTTTTAAAAGACGATGTTAATTTAGAAAAAGAACAAAATCAGACCTTAAAATTGATTCTTCAAAAAATGTCTGAAAAAAATAATATTTGGAATTATATCAGTTAATCATGAAAATTGTATTTGCATCAAACAATAAAAATAAAATTAAAGAAATTAAAAATCAGCTACCTGCAGAAATTGAACTAGTTAGTTTAGAAGATATCGGATGTTTCGAAGATATTCCAGAAACAGCAGATACCATTGAAGGAAATGCCATTTTAAAAGCCAATTACGTAACAGAAAGATACAACTTACCTTGTTTTGCAGATGATACAGGTTTAGAAATTGAAGCTTTAAATAACGAACCGGGAGTTTATTCAGCACGTTATGCAGGTGAACAAAAAGATTCTAATGACAATATAAACAAAGTTTTAGAGAAACTAACTAATATTGAAAATCGAAGCGCTCATTTTAAAACCGTTATTGCATTAAACTTAAATAACGAACAATATTTATTTACAGGAATTGTAAACGGAACCATTGGAACTAAGAAAGTTGGAACAGATGGTTTTAGCTACGACCCTATCTTTACTCCAGAGAATCATTCGATTACTTTCGCAGAAATGGATATCAATCAGAAAAACGAAATCAGCCACCGTGGAAGAGCTGTTAAGCAATTAATTGATTTCTTAAATAAACAATAACAAAACAGTCAAAACAAATCCTATTTTTAAAAAAACCTTAAAAAATAATCTTATTAAAATAATAAGCATTACCTTTGTGGCTATTTTAAAAATTATATGAATAAATTCGAACAATTAGGATTAAATGAGTCGCTTTTGATGGCGATTAAAGACATGGGGTTTGAAAGTCCGTCTGAGGTACAAGAGAAAGCGATTCCCCTATTATTGGATCAGGATATTGACATTGTTGCATTAGCAC
>NZ_CANRNX010000007.1 GCF_947632075.1 uncultured Flavobacterium sp. | reverse complement strand
TAGAAAATTAGTTATCAAATAATTAATTTAAAACATAACAAAAAAGCATCAACAATTGTTGATGCTTTTTTTATTTGTATTTTTGTAAAAAATAATGAACGTGTTTACAGCAGAAGATATAATTTCTATACATACAACTAAAGAATTTCATAAAACAACCATGAAAGTCTTTCGTTACCAATTTGAACATAACGAAGTTTATCAAAAGTATTGTCTTTTATTACAAAAAGACCCTTCTAATGTTAAACATTTAACTGAGATTCCTTTTTTACCAATTGAATTCTTTAAAACAAAAGAAATCATAAGTTCACTTGATCCCATACAAGAAACATTCACAAGTAGCGGAACAACCGGAATGGCTACATCAAAACATCACGTAACAGATTTATCTTATTACGAATATAGTTTTAGAAACGGCTTTTCTAAATTTTACGGAAATATTGAAGATTACGCAGTTTTAGCACTTCTACCATCTTATTTAGAACGTGATGGCTCTTCATTAATTTACATGGTAAACGACTTAATAGAAGGTTCGAATCATCCGGATAGCGGTTTCTATTTAAACGATTACGAAGCTTTAGCTAAGAAATTAATCGAGTTAGATTCAGACGGACAAAACGTATTATTAATTGGAGTTACTTATGCCCTACTTGATTTAATTGAATTACAGAAATTCGAATTAAAAAATACCATAATCATGGAAACAGGTGGTATGAAAGGAAAACGAAAAGAAATGATTCGCGAAGAATTACATCAGCTTTTAAGCGAAGGTTTTGGAGTTCCGAAAATTCATTCTGAATACGGAATGACAGAATTACTTTCACAAGCTTATTCTTTAGGTGACGGAATATTTGAATGTCCACCGTGGATGGATATCATAATTCGCGACACAGAAGATCCGTTAACCATTCTTGAAGATGGAAAAACAGGCGGAATCAACGTAATTGATTTAGCGAATTTTAATTCATGTTCATTCATTGCAACTCAAGACTTAGGCAAAAAATACCCTGATTATAGTTTTGAAGTTCTTGGCAGATTTGACAGTTCAGATGTTAGAGGCTGCAATCTAATGGTATTATAACAAAAAAAGAGTTTCAAATTGAAACTCTTTTTTTATTCATATTTTAAACGAAACGTAAAACAAAATAGTTTTTCTTTCCTTTTTGTAATAAAACAAATTCGTTATTAATTAAATCTGTTGTAGATAAAGTAAATCCTTCTTGAACTTTTTCACGGTTTACAGAAATTGAGTTTTCTGCTAAAGAACGACGTGCTTCACCGTTTGATTTCATGAATCCAGATTTTTCATTTAAAACTGTAACGATATCTAATCCAGCATCTAAGTCTGCTTTTGAAATTTCCGCTTGAGGTACTCCATCAAAAACATCTAAAAACGTTTTAGAATCTAATTGTTTTAAATCATCTGCAGATGAATTTCCGAATAAAATTCCAGAAGCTTTAACAGCATTTTCAAAATCTTCACGAGAATGAACCATAACAGTAATTTCTTCAGCCAATTTCTTTTGTAAAACTCTTAAATGTGGTGCTTCTTGATGTTCTGCAGTTAACTTTTCAATTTCTTCTTTACATAAGAAAGTAAAAATCTTAATATACTTTTCAGCATCAACATCAGAAGTGTTTAACCAATATTGGTAGAATTTGTAAGGAGAAGTTCTTTCTGCATCTAACCAAATGTTTCCACCTTCAGATTTTCCGAATTTTGTACCATCTACTTTCGTAATTAACGGACAAGTTAAAGCAAATGCTTTACCAGATTCCATTCTACGAACTAATTCAGTTCCGGTAGTAATATTACCCCATTGATCTGAACCTCCCATTTGTAAAGTACAAGATTTATCTTTGTATAAATGTAAGAAATCGTATCCTTGAATTAATTGATAAGTAAATTCTGTAAACGACATTCCGTCTTGAGCTTCCCCATTTAAACGTTTTTTTACAGAATCTTTAGCCATCATGTAGTTAACTGTAATGTGTTTTCCTACAGAACGAATAAAATCAAGGAATGAAAAATCTTTCATCCAATCGTAGTTATTCACTAACTCAGCAGCATTTTCAGCATCAGATTCAAAATCTAAGAAACGAGCTAACTGTCCTTTAATTGCATTTTGATTATGACGTAATGCAGCTTCATCTAATAAATTACGCTCAGTAGATTTACCAGACGGATCACCAATCATACCAGTTGCACCACCAACTAAAGCTAAAGGTTTATGTCCAGCAATTTGAAAATGTTTTAACAACATCACACCTACTAAGTGTCCAATATGCAATGAATCCGCTGTTGGGTCAATTCCCACATACGCAACACGCATCTGCTCCATCAAATGTTCTTCTGTGCCTGGCATTACGTCGTGGAGCATACCTCTCCAAGTCACTTCTTCAATAAAATTTTTCATATTGTTAAATTAATTTATGCAAATATAACTGAAAATAAAAAAGCATAAAAGATTATATGTATTTTAGATGAAGAAATAAAGCTAAATTTGCATTATGATATTAGTTACAGGCGGAACCGGTTTAGTTGGCGCGCATTTATTATTGCGTTTGGTTGAGAAAAACAATCAAGTTAGAGCTATTTATAGAAGTAAAAAAAACATAGACAAGACACACAATTTATTCAAATTAATGAATAAACAAGATTTGTTTTCAAGTGTAGAATGGATTAAAGCTGATTTAAACGATATTCCAGCTTTAGAAGAAGCTTTTATTAATGTTACCGAAGTTTATCATTGCGCCGCGATGGTAACTTTCACCAGTTCTGAAAACGAGAAGATGCAAAAAATCAATATTGAAGGAACCGCAAATATGGTAAACCTTTCACTTGATTTTGGTGTTGAAAAATTCTGTTACATCAGTTCAATTGCTACTTTAGACGAAACCATAATAGGAACTAATTTAATTGACGAAAGCAGTAATTGGAATCTAAATGGTACACATAGTGATTATGCTATTTCTAAATTTGGCGGAGAAACTGAAGTTTGGCGCGCTGCCCAAGAAGGTTTAAATGTGGTTATTGTAAATCCGGGAGTTATTTTTGGAGTTGGTTTTCCCGATCAAGGTTCTGGCGAAATCATTACAAAAATGAAAGCAGGTTTTCCATTTTATACCGACGGCAAAACAGGGATTGTTTCTGTAAATGACGTGGTTAGCTGCATGATTGGATTAATGGAAAACGACATCTTTAACAAACGATTTATCTTAGTTGTTGAAAACATTTCTTACAAAGAATTATTTGAAAAAATCAGTAAACTTTTAAACAAGAAAATAACTTTTTTAGAAGCTAAAAAATGGATGCTTGCTATTGCTTGGAGAATAGATTGGTTTTTATCTGCAATAATTCCAAATAAAAAAAGAAGCCTAACAAGAGATCTTGCTAAAGCTTCCTTTACAAAAGATTTATATAAAAATGATTCTATAAAAACGACTTTAAATTTTGAATTCGAACCTTCTGATAAATTCTTAAAAGAAATTATTTCAAATCTAATTTAATATTACGAAATTTCTCAACAAAATTTACACCAAGAGTATCTCTTGGATCTTCAGGCAAAGCTTCAATTTCTTTAATTTTTCGTTGCAAACGTTTATTTACAGAATCATAAATTTCTGAATAGACTTTAGGTTGCTTGATGTAATAATTATTCACATCAACAAACGAAATACTATCTAAATTATATTTTACTAAAACGTTTAAAGGTGTTAAATCTGTAAAAACAGAATCTTTATAAACATATGATCTTGACGAAGAAAGCAATGATAATTCATATAACAAATTTGTCATTTCTTCTTTGTCAAGAAATTTTTCTGGCTTTTCAATTTTTTCCGAACAGCTAAAAATTGAAAATATCATAAATAATAATACTGTTTTTTTCATCTTATCTATTGAATAATAATCTTTGTCCGAATAATTGCTCTGATATCACCCCGTTTCTCATTGCAAAATGACCATTTACAATTGTTGAATCTACTTTAGAAGAAAAAGTTTTTCCTTCAAAAGGAGACCATCCACATTTTGAAATTACATTTTCTTTTGAAACCTCCCAAGGACTATTTAAATCTACAATAGCTAAATCTGCAAAGTAACCTTCTTTAATAAATCCGCGATCTTCGATACGGAATAATTTAGCAGGATTGTGAGCCATTTTCTCAACCACCTTTTCAATGCTAATTTTACCTTCCTTAACAAACTCCAACATCGCAACTAAACTATGCTGAACTAAAGGTCCGCCAGAAGGAGCTTCTGAATATTTTTTAGATTTTTCTTCAATTGTATGTGGCGCGTGGTCTGTAGCAATTACATCGATACGATCATCTAATAAAGCTTCCCAAATTTTATCTCTGTCCGTAGCAGCTTTTACCGCAGGATTCCATTTAATGAAATTTCCCTTAGTTAAATAATCTTCATCTGAAAAAGTTAAGTGATGTACACAAACTTCAGCAGTAATCATTTTTTCTTCTAATGGAATGTCATTTCTAAATAAATCAGTTTCAATTCCTGTACTTAAATGGAAAACATGTAAACGAGCACCAGTTTTCTTAGCTAATTCAATTGCTTTAGAAGATGATTTATAACAAGCTTCTGCACTACGAATCACCGGGTGTTGCGTTACAGGAATATCATCTCCGAATTCTTCTTTTGCTTTTGCTAAATTCTCACGAATAGTTTGTTCATCTTCGCAATGAACCGCGATTAACATTTTAGTTGAAGAGAAAATTTTCTCTAAAACATCTTGATTATCCACTAACATATTTCCGGTAGATGAACCTAAGAACAACTTAATTCCGGCAACATTACGCGGATTTGTTTTTAAAACTTCTTCTAAGTTATCGTTAGTTCCGCCCATCATAAATGAATAATTCGCGTAAGATGTATTTGAAGCTATTTGATATTTTTCTTCAAGAATATCTTGAGTCACAGCATTTGGAACTGTGTTTGGTTGCTCAATAAAAGAAGTCGTTCCACCTGCAATTGCAGCTTTAGATTCGGAATTAATATTTCCTTTGTGAGTCAATCCTGGTTCTCTAAAATGCACTTGATCATCAATTACCCCAGGTAAAATCACTTTATTAGTTGCATCAAAAATTTCATAAGATTCTAAAGTCGGAATATTTTCAGCAACTTTTACAATTCTATCATTTTCAATTAAAATATCACTTTGATAAACAGAGCCTTCATTTACAACAGTTCCGTTTTTAATCAATATTGAATTCATTTATATTTTGTTTAGTAGTTTTTTAAATCTTAATTGTAGCACTCCGAAAACAGCTTCTTTAAAAATACCGCTCGACATTTTTGAAACACCTTTAGTTCTATCGGTAAAAATAATAGGAACTTCTTCGATTCTAAAATTCTTACAATATGCCCGATATTTCATTTCGATTTGAAAAGCATAGCCAACAAATTTAATCTTACTCAAGTCTATCGTTTCTAAAACACTTCGTTTATAACAAATAAAACCAGCAGTTGTATCTTGAATTTGCATTCCTGTAATAAAACGAACATAGACCGAAGCAAAGTACGACATCAGTACACGATTTAAAGGCCAGTTCACAACATTTACACCAGTTACATATCTTGAACCGATTGCGACATCGGCACCATTTTCACAAGCATTCAGTAATCTAATTAGGTCTTTCGGATTATGCGAAAAATCGGCATCCATTTCAAAAATATAATCGTATTTCTTTCCTAAAGCCCAAATAAAACCATGAACATAAGCGGTTCCTAAGCCGTTTTTATTTAGCCTTTTTTCTAAAAAAATTTGAGATGGATATTTTTCTGTTAACTTTAGAACCTGATTTGAAGTACCATCTGGAGAATTGTCATCGACTACCAAAATATCGAACGAGGCAGGTAAATTTAAAACTGCATCTATAATTTCTGATATATTTTCAATTTCGTTATAAGTAGGAATTACAACAATACTTCTGCTCATTTTTTTAGTATTTACATGCAAAAATAAACTTTTATTGCAACTAAAACTTACATTAATTACAATAATAACTTGTCTAATAAATTAGTAACTTTACAGCTAATTATGAATATAGATTTTATACCAAGGTTAACAAGCTCTACAGATTGGGCAACCTTAATTTTTATTTTAACTTTTGGGCTATTGACTGTAAATAGAAACGTATTTGCTATACGATTTCACGACTATATTCGACTAATCTATTCGGATAAATATCTTAAAATATATAAAGATTCAAGCAACCTTAAAAGTTGGTTTACGATTTCAATGTTTATAGTTCAATTGATTTCGTTTTCATTCATAACACACATAATCTTAAGTTATCTAAATTACAATAGTTTAAATTCATTTTTAGACTTTTTGAATATTTTTAACTTTTTAACTTTTTTTATAGTAGGAAAATATTTAATTGAAAAAATTATAGCAAACCTTTTTAATATTGAAGATTTTATAGAACAGTACAATTTGATTAAAGTTAACTACAGAACCTATCTGAGCTTGCTAATTTTACCCGTATCAATGTTTCTTTTCTATTCAAAAAATCAAGAAATAAGCATTGTATATATCGTTTTAGCATTTGTTTTAATAACAAACTTAATTATGTTCAGCTTTATTTTGAAAAATCTTCAAAAATCAATCCTGAAACATATTTTATATTTTATTTTGTATCTTTGCACTTTAGAAATTGCTCCGTATTTATTAATCTATAAATTATTAGCTTTTTCAAAGTAATAAAGAATTTTTTTATCATGAAAGTGAAAACAATTTTGGTTTCTCAACCAGAGCCTAAAGTAGAAAACTCACCTTATTTTGAGATACAACAGAAATACAAGGTTAAAATCGACTTTAGACCATTCATTCACGTTGAAGGAGTTACAGCGAAAGAAGTGCGTCAACAAAAAATAGATTTGAATAACTACACTTCAATTATTTTAACTAGTAAAAATTCTGTAGATCATTTTTTTAGGGTAGCAGAAGAAATGCGTTATAAAGTTCCTGAAACATTAAAATATTTTTGTCAATCTGAAGCGATTGCTTACTATTTACAAAAATATGTAGTTTATAGAAAACGAAAAATTTATGTTGGAACCAAAGATTTCAAAGATCTATCACCTTTAATTAAGAAGTTCAAAGAAGATAAATTTCTTTTACCAGCTTCTGATAAATTAAACGACGATGTACCACAAACATTAAATGAACTTAGTGTAGACTGGAAACAAGGTGTGTTTTTCAGAACTGCAATGAGCGACCTTTCTGATTTAAGAGATGTCAAATATGATGTTTTAGCTTTTTTTAGTCCAACAGGAATCAACTCATTATTTATGAATTTCCCTGATTTTGAACAAAACGAAACACGTATTGCTGTTTTTGGAAGCACAACTCAAAAAGAAGCACTTGACAATAACTTAAGAGTTGACATTATGGCTCCAAGTCCAGAAGCACCTTCTATGACCATGGCATTAGACAAATACTTAGCCAAAGTAAATAAATAAAATAAGAAAAAGCTCTTAGAAATTCTAAGAGCTTTTTTGGTATCCTTAAAAAAAACCAATCATTAATGATTGGTTTTTTAATATTATAATTTCGGTCCCGCTTCAACTAAAGCTTTTCCTTCTTCGTTATCTGTATACTGAACAAAGTTCTTAACAAAACGCTCAGCTAAATCTTTTGCTTTTACTTCCCATTCAGAAGCGTCTGAATAAGTATTTCTTGGATCTAAAATATTAGTATCAACCTCAGCTAATGCTGTTGGTACAGCCAAATTAAAAATAGGAACAATTACAGTTTCTGCTTTTTCCATCGAACCATCTAAAATACGATCAATAATAGCACGAGTATCTTTAATAGAGATACGTTTTCCTGTACCATTCCAACCTGTATTAACCATATAAGCAGTAGCATTATGCTCTTCCATTTTCTTAACTAACTCTTCTCCATATTGTGTTGGATGAAGTGATAAGAAAGCTTTTCCGAAACAAGCCGAAAAAGTTGGCTCTGGTTGAGTAACTCCTCTTTCTGTACCAGCTAATTTAGCAGTGAACCCTGATAAGAAATAATATTTAGTTTGCTCTGGAGTTAAAATAGAAACTGGAGGCATTACACCAAAAGCATCTGCAGTTAAGAAAATTACTTTTGTAGCGTGACCTGCTTTAGAAACTGGCTTAACAATATTTTCAATATGATCAATTGGGTAAGAAACACGAGTATTTTGAGTTACAGAACCATCTTTAAAATCGATTTTACCATTCTCATCTAAAGTAACGTTTTCTAACAAAGCATTTCTTTTGATTGCACCGTAAATATCTGGTTCGTTTTCTTTACTTAAATCAATTGTTTTAGCATAACAACCTCCTTCAAAGTTAAACACTCCATCATTATCCCAACCATGTTCATCGTCACCAATTAATTCTCGTTTTGGGTCAGTAGATAAAGTAGTTTTTCCGGTTCCTGACAAACCAAAGAAAACAGCTACATCTCCATCTTTACCTTTATTTGCAGAACAGTGCATTGAAGCAATTCCTTTTAAAGGTAAATAATAGTTCATCATAGA
This sequence comes from uncultured Flavobacterium sp., assembly GCF_947632075.1. GTDB lineage: Bacteria > Bacteroidota > Bacteroidia > Flavobacteriales > Flavobacteriaceae > Flavobacterium. The sequence goes on along the minus strand of NZ_CANRNX010000007.1, from coordinate 45,671 downwards.
GAATAAACCTTTCTTCATTTCTCCTCCGTACCAAGTACCTCCAATCAACTGCATTTTTTCAGTTAAGTTAAAAGCAACATATACTTCAGAATTTAATCCATGCGCAGCATAATCTTTGAATGAAGTTTTTGAAGCATTGATAACCACGAAATCAGGTTCGCCAAAATTAGCTAATTCTCCCGCTGTTGGACGAATGAACATATTTTTCACGAAGTGAGCTTGCCATGCAACCTCCATAATAAAACGTACTTTTAAACGAGTATCCTCGTTAGCTCCACAGAAAGCATCAATAACATAAAGTTTTTTTCCTGATAATTCTTTAGTTGCGTTTTCTTTTAAAGCCTCCCAAGTATTTTGAGTAATTGGCTTGTTATCGTTTACTGCTTTTTCTGAAGTCCACCAAACAGTATTTTCTGTTACAGCATCTTTTACAATATATTTATCTTTAGGAGAACGACCAGTAAAAACACCAGTCATAACGTTCACAGCTCCAAGTTCAGAAACCTGGCCTTTTTCATACCCTTCTAATCCTTCAGCTGTTTCAGCTTCAAATAATTCATCAAATGAGGGGTTATAAACAATCTCTTCTACATTAGTAATCCCGTATTTATCTAAAGATAATGTATCTAAAACATTCATATCTATAATTATGTGTTGTGTTAATTTTGGATACAAACTTATGAATTTATTTAATTTAATTTATATTAAATATTGTTTTTTTGATTTCGGACACTAATTGCTGTATAAACCCAGCTTATCATAATTAAAAGTCCACCTATTGGAGTTATAGGTCCTAAGAAGCTCAGCTTCAATCCGAATAGATTTTGGGTTGTTAATAAATAAATTGATCCTGAAAAAAATAAAACTCCAATCATTAATAAAATTGTTGCCGTTTTTTTGGCTTTTACACTTAATAACTTTGTTGACCCAATAAACAATAAAAATAAAGCTTGACACATTTGATATCTTACTCCGGTTTCAAAAGAAATTAATTGTTGTTCGGTTAACACTTCTTTCAAAGCATGAGCACCAAAAGCTCCTAAAATAATTGAAAAAAGACCCAGTACTATTGACAAACGAATAAGTTTTATATTCATGATATTTTTTTATGTAAATATAACTATTTACAAGACTTGAAGAATTAAAAATAATACAAAAACAAACCTATATAAATATAAAATTCCTATTTTAGCAACCCAAAACCAAACAAACTTAAAAATCATAATGAAAAATATCCTAATAATTGGTGCGGGCCGTTCAGCCACAGCATTAATTAAATATCTACTTGATCATTCTGAAACAGAAAATATTAAGTTAACAGTTGCAGATTTAAACATCGAACTTGCAAGAAAAAGCACTTTTAATCATCCAAACGCTTCAGCTATTTCTTTAGATATAAGTAACGAAATCGAAAGAAAACAAGCAATTCAAAATGCCGATATAGCAATTTCAATGTTACCTGCTTTTATGCATATCGAAGTTGCAAAAGACTGTATATCGTATAAAAAAAACCTTGTCACAGCATCTTACATTAGTCCTGAAATGCGTTCTTTAGATGAAGAAGTTAAAAATGCAGGTTTAATTTTCATGAACGAATGTGGATTAGACCCAGGAATAGACCACATGAGTGCAATGAAAGTTTTAGACCAAATTCGTGAAGAAGGCGGAAAACCAATTCATTTTGAATCTTTCTGTGGTGGATTAGTAGCTCCTGAAAGCGATAATAATTTATGGAATTACAAATTTACTTGGAATCCAAGAAACGTAGTTTTAGCAGGACAAGGCGGTGCAGCAAAATTTTTACAACAAGGAACTTACAAATACATACCGTATCAGCGTATTTTCCGCAGAACCGAATTCTTAGATATTGAAGGTTACGGACGTTTTGAAGCTTATGCAAACAGAGATTCATTAAGCTATAGAAAAGTTTACGGATTAGAAGAAGCTCATACTATATATAGAGGTACTATTAGAAGAGTTGGTTATTCAAGAGCTTGGAATTTATTCGTACAGTTAGGATTAACTGACGATACTTATCAAATTGAAGGATCTGAAAACATGACCAATCGTGAATTCATAAACTCATTCTTGTATTATCACCCAACAGATTCTGTTGAAGTTAAATTCCGTTTAACATTAAGTATCCCTCAAGATGACGTTATTTGGGATAGATTAATTGAATTAGACTTATTTAATGACACTAAGAAAATTGGTCTAGTAAACGCTACACCTGCTCAAATTCTTGAAAAAATATTAGCTGATAAGTGGACCCTTGATCCTGATGACAAAGACATGATCGTAATGTATCATAAATTTGGTTACCTAATGAATGGCAAGGCTAAACAAATTGATGCTACTATGGTTTGCCTTGGAGAAAATCAAGTACAAACTGCAATGGCAAAAACAGTCGGTTTACCTGTAGCAATTGCAACTTTACTTATTTTAAATAATAAAATTTCTACCAAAGGTGTAATTATGCCAATTGAAAAGGAAGTTTACAATCCAATTTTAGAAGAACTTGAACGTTACGGAATCATTTTCAATGAAATTGAAGTTCCGTATGAAGGTGAAGTAATGTAATAAAAAATCCCAATTCTAAATGAATTGGGATTTTTGTTTATTTATATTTTAACTCATCAAAAAGTTTAATAATTCCTTCGTCTGATGGTCTAGGAGCATCTCCTGACACAATATTTCCGTTCGGATCAATTAAAATAAATCTAGGAATTCCTTCAATAACATAATCTTGGACAAACTGAGATTTCCAAGCATTATCAGCATATAACTGAATTCCTCCCATTTGCTTATCGGTTACAAATTTTTTCCATTTATCATGATCTTTAGCTTCATCAATAGAAATACTCACAAACTCAATGTTTTTTCCGTGATATTTTTCTTCCAATACTTTCAATGCAGGAATTTCTCCAATACAAGGTCCACACCAAGTAGCCCAAACATCAACATAAACATACTTTCCTTTCAGATCATCTAAAGAAGTTTTTCCGCCTTTATGATTTTCATAATTAAATTTAGGTGAAGGCTTACCTTTTGCAACAACTTTTAATTTGTTATACTTTTCAGTCAAATCCTTTTTGAAATTTTCATCAGTAGAAATTGACATAAACTCTTTATAAATGCCATCTAAATCATTACTTGATAAAGAAACATTATAACTTGCTTTTTCAACTAAATCATTCTTTATGTTTTCACTTTTGATATCTTTTAATTTCTTAATTAAAACATCGTCCATTTTAGCACCCTTTTCAACTTCAGCCTGAACAGACTTATCAAAATTAAACTGTACTAATTCACGATAAGCAGGTGAAAAGTTATAATCGTCTGAATTATCATAATTAAAAGCTTTATCTGTTTCTGGATAAGAATCTGAAACCACGAAAGCTTCATCTTGAATCATATACCCATGATATAAAGGATAAGTTTCTAACAAATAAGCAGTTTCGTAATCTAGATTATTCTTTTCAAAATCATTAAACTTCATTGATTTAAACTTATACGCTTTTAATAAATGTTCGTTTCTTCTTTGTAGCTCTTTTGTTTTTTCAACAAAGGCTTCTTCAGGCAAACTGTACAAATCTTGAAGTTTTGTTCCTAAAACCTCATTTCTGTTTTTTTGCTTAACAAACATATATTCATTCTCCGCCCCTAAATCACCAGTAAAAGTAATTACATCTGGATTTTGAACATCTAAAACAAAATTTAATGAGTGATTTGGCTCAAGATAAATCGCTTGCTTTACACCTTGAATGTGATAAGTTCCGGCATAAGGTAAAGCCAAAGTATCTGTAAAGGTACCGTCTTGATTTAATGTAATTTCTTTCTGAAATGAATTTCCTTCAAGAATAATCTTACCGTCGGTTACCCCGGTTACGGTTCCAGAAATAATGGAAGTTTCTGCTGTTTTAGAATCTTTAGCACAAGATACTATCGCTAAAGCAACAACAAATGGAATTAATTTTCTCATAATTTCAATTTTTACATGAATTTACAAAAAAAACAACATTTACTTTAATTATAAGCTTAAATAAAAAACTAATTTTACAAACAAAATATAAAAAATGAATTACAGCATTGAATTTTTCAGGCTTTTAGCTGTTATACTTATAACTCTTACGCACACCAGAAACGAGTTTAGTTCGGGAACACTTTTTTTTATTTTTGAAGAATTACCGCAAATTGGTACTGTATTACTTTCATTAATTTCTGGTTACTTATATTTTAAATTTTCAAGAAAGAAAGAAAACTTTTATAAAACAAAAGTAAAAAACTTACTTATACCTTACCTTATTGCTAATTTATCTATTCTATTTTTAGTTCTGATTGCAAATTATTTTCTGAACATCAATCTGCTTAATAGATTAACTTACGATCATACTTTAATTACCGAAGGAATTTTATCATTAAATTCTCCACCAATAAATCCGCCCACATATTTTATTCGCGATTTATTTATGATCTTCACCATTTTAGAAATAATAAAAAACAAAAACATTTATCTTTTATTACTTTTAATTCCGATGTTATTTATTGGAAAATTGTTTTTAAGACTAGACATTGTAGTTTTATTTACATCTGGAATGGTTATAGCCTATTTTTCTGATTGGATAAAATTAAATAGAAACATCATTTACCTAATTCTTATACCTGCTACAATTATCTTTGCATATTTCTATTCAGCAAATATCTCTTTTATAAAATATCCAATTTCATTATTAATTTTTATTCTGTTACTGAATAATAAAATCATGTTTTATAATGTTGGTGCATTTACGTATTTACTGCATCTTTATCATTCTCCAATAATAGTTGTTTTACATCCAATTATATCAAAGCTCACTAAAAACAACGTATTAAATCCAATACTACAAGTTATACTATCAATTTTCTTTGTGTACGTGCTTTATCTTTTAACAAGAAAAATTACTTTCTTAAAAATACTTACAGGACAAAAATAAATCTAAATCCCTTTCGGAATGGCATCAATTAATTTTCTAGTATATTCTTTTTCAGGCGATTCGTAAATCACATCGGCATCGGCCATTTCTTCAATTTTTCCTTTATTCATAACCACAATTTGGTCTGACATGTATTTAACAACAGCTAAATCGTGAGAAATAAATATGTAAGTAAATCCGAAATTCTCTTTAAGCTCATTCAATAAATTTAAAACCTGAGCTTGAACCGAAATATCTAAAGCCGAAACCGATTCGTCACAAACAATCAATTTTGGCTCAAGTGCCACCGTTCTTGCAATTCCGATTCGTTGACGTTGACCTCCTGAAAATTCATGTGGATATCTATCGAAATAAGTCTCGTCTAAACCAACACGTTCCAAAATTTCAATCGTTTTTTGTTTACGCTCATTATCATTTTTATACAATTTATGAACTTGCATGGGTTCCATTATGGCTTTTCCAACAGTTATTCTTGGATTCAAAGAAGCAAATGGATCTTGAAATATAATTTGAATTTCTTTACGCAGCGCTTTTACATCTTTAGAAGAAAGCTTGGTAATATCAATTCCTTTATAGAAAACAGAACCAGCAGTTGGCTTATCTAATTGCAAAATGGCATTGCCTAATGTTGATTTTCCGCAGCCACTTTCTCCAACCAATCCTAAAGTTTCACCTTCATAAATTTTAAAACTAACATCGTTAACTGCTTTAAAACCTTTCTTTTTTCCGAATAAACCAACGTTAGTGAAATATTCTTTTTCGAGATTTTTAACTTCCAACAAAGGAGGTTGACTGTATAATTCTTCTAAATGTTTTTTTCTATCATCTGAAGTTACGATTGCAGTAGGAACCGTTTCATTTAAAAAATCTTGAATGGTTGCTAAACGCTTTAATCGCACATTCATTGAAGGACGAGAAGCAATTAACGCTTGCGTGTAGATATGCTTTGGATGGGCAAAAATTTCATTACTTAAGCCCTGCTCCACAATTTCACCTTTATACATTACCAAAACACGATTCGCAATTTCTGAAACCAAAGACAAATCATGCGAAATGAATAAAATACTCATATTCGTTTCAGCCTGAATTTCTTTTAAAAGATGAATAATTTCTTTCTGAACTGTAACATCTAAAGCTGTAGTTGGCTCATCTGCAATTAACAACTTCGGCTTACAAGCTAAAGCCATCGCAATCATGACGCGTTGTTTTTGTCCGCCCGAAATTTGATGCGGATATTTATAAAAAACTTCTTCTGGATTTGGTAATTTAACTTTCTCAAACAACATCAAAACCTCAGCTTTAATTTCTTTTTCTGAAAGTTTAGTGTGCTCTTGAAACATTTCAACTACTTGTTGACCACATTTCATAGATGGATTTAAAGAACTCATAGGTTCTTGAAAAATCATGGCAATTTCGTTTCCTCGGATTTTTCTAAAATCGTTTTGAGCAAAATTTGTAACATCTTGATTATTAAAAATAATTTTTCCGTTAGAAATTCTCGAAATTTGTTTTGGTAGCAATCCCATTAAAGCTAAAGAAGTAACAGATTTTCCTGAACCAGATTCACCTACAATTCCAACAATTTCATTTTCAAAAACAGAAAAAGAAATTCCTCTGATTACAGAATTCCACAATCCTTCTCTTTGAAAATCAATCTCGATATTCTCAACATCAACCAGTTTTTTCATCTAAAAAATATTACATAACTAAATTAGTTCTATTTTCTTAAAAATCATAAAAAAACTGCCTTTAAGGTGACTAATCTTAAAGGCAGTTCTAAAAAAACAAACTAAACATTACTTTATGTATAACACAACATTATGCAACTTTTGAAACGTTGTAATCTTTAACAACCGTCATCACAACCGGAGTTGCATTGGTTAAGTTATCGTAGATTGGACAACGTGCTTTTACTTCATCCATCCAAGTTTTAATTTCAGTCAGCGAAGCGTTTGTAGATGGTTTAATTACCACGTCGATTGATTTAAAACCTGCTCGAGAACGTGTTTTTTGTCCATCGGTTTTCTTCGATTCGATTACTCCTGAAATTTCAATTTGAATAGACTGTAAATCAAACTGTTGTTCTTGAGCAACGATTTTTCCCACGGCATTGATTGCACCTGCAATTCCAGCTAAAAGAAACTCTAAAGGACCATTACCTTCTTGACTCTCGTTTCCTACAATTTGATTATTAATTTTAATACTTAACTCTTTAGATTTTACCACAAATTGTGAATCTTTATTTGAAAAACCTAGAACTGATATATTTTGTAAACCCATTTTATTTTATAAAAAAATCCTTTTGAATATAGCTCAAAAGGATTGTATTAAACACATAACATTTTAAATCACAACACATTTGAACATCACATTCGAAACTTCGAACAATGCCACATCATCTTAATATTTTTAATATTTGTTATCATAACGAAACTTTTAATCACAAAAAAATCCTCTACGTATGCAGAGGATTTTATTAGCGTATATTTATTTTATTTATTTAGTGCACATAAAACCTCTGTCGGTAAAAACCCACTTTATATTAGTCATATGGCACTTAATAATTCTCATTTTCTTTGTATTTTGATATTGCAAATCTCTGCAAGATTTATCACAAAAAGAAAATAAATCTGTTTTTTAACTTTACATTAACATTTGAGCTAAACTGAAAAAACTTCATTATCATTCAAAATAGGCTCTCTTTTAAGCTTTAATAGTACTTGAGCAACTGCAAGCACATCTTTCTCGCAATAGATAATTATTCTATCAATATCACTTTCTATATAAAATTTTTCATAAACCTGACTTCCATCTATATCATCTTTAGGAGAAGGGATTCCTAAAATATGAGTCAATAACTTTAAAGAAGTAAAGTGTTTATAGTCGCCAAATTTCCATAATTCCATGGTATCTAAATGAGGAATTTCCCAAGGTTTTTTACCTATAGAATTTAATTTATAAGGAATTTCAAGTCCGTGAATAATCATACGACGACCGATAAAAGGCAGATCGAACTCTTTTATGTTATGACCGCATAAAACAATTTGCGGACTACTAAAGTGATTTTGTAACAAATTGGAAAAATCTTGAAGGATTTTAATTTCATCTCCAAAGAAAGAAGTGGTTCTGAATTGACGTATATTATTCTTAAGCACAAAATAGCCTACAGAAATACATATAATTTTTCCGAATTCAGCCCAAATTCCAGCACGTTGATAAAATTCTTCCGCAGAAACATCGTCCTTACGTTGATAAGCTGTTTTTTCAGCAAATAAAATTTGAGTAGTTTCATCTAATTCATTGAATTTATGAACTTCTGGAACCGTTTCTATATCTAAAAAAAGTATATTTTGTAAATGAATTTTATCTAACATGATTTTCTTGATTTAGCATTTTTAAAGTTTCATCGATATAAACATACAAATCATTACTATGTGGATCCGTTTTTGTTTGCAATCCTTTTTTATGACCTAAACGCACTATAATTAATTCATTCTCAGGAATCACAATTACAAACTGTCCCAAATGACCTCTCATATAGTAAATATGCTTATTTTTGTAGTTAGAAAGCCACCAACCATATCCATATTGTGGACTTTCTGTAAAACGTGGTTGTGTCGCTTTTTGAATAAAGTCTTGAGAAATAATTTGCTGACCATTCCATTTACCATTTTGCAAGTATAACTTACCAAAGCGAGCAAAATCACGAGCATTACTTGCCACACAACAATACGCTTTCTCTATTCCATCGTTTTCATTATCTATTTGCCAAAAGGCTTCTTGTTCCATCCCCATTGGTTTCCAAAAATATTTAGAAACAAAATCAGAAAGTTTCATATTCGTTGCTTTCTCAAGAACCATAGCTAACAACTGTGTATCACCACTTTGATAAATAAATTCTTCACCAGGTTTCTTATCCACAGATAAACTTAACATCAATTCGCGTAAATCGTTTTTGAAATAAGCTTGTGTTGTCAAAGAAGTTGGACCGTAATAATTTTCAACCCATTGATGACCAGAAGCCATACTTGCTAAATCACCAACCGTTAATTCATTTGCAAATTCACCAGTTAACTCAGGTAAATAATCTTTGACCTTAGCTTCTAAATTTGGAATTAACTTTAAATCAATAGCTTTTCCTAATGCAGATGTAACAATACTCTTAGCCATTGAAAACGAATTGGATTTTGAAGTTTCACTTCCAATATCGAAATAACTTTCATGCCAAATACTATCACCTTTGATAATCAAAAATGATGTAGTTTCTAAATCTTTATGTGTTTGATTTAATTTTTCAGTTGCTGGAATTTTATTATATTCTTTGGAAATTTCCCAAGGTTGTGCAACTCCGTTTTTAATGATACGATTATCAAAAAAATGGTAATCTTCAAGAAATGCTGTTTTATGACCAGTAAAATAAGTAACACGAATAGCACGAACTAAATATCCATAACCAAACATATAAAGCAAAGCAATAATTGTAATCAAAACAATTACAAACCATTTTAAAATTTTAAAAAATGTTTTCATCTTAAAAAGCCTAATATTCTAAAGATACGAATTTTATTCATCATCTAACTGAAATAATTCGTTAACCGACACACCAAACATTTTAGACATTCTCAAAGCTAACTCAACAGAAGGCGCATATTTACCAGCTTCAATAGCATTTATTGTTTGGCGCGTTACATTTAATCTTTCAGCCAATTCAGCCTGAGTAATATTATGTATCGCACGATGGACTTTAATCTTCGTTTTCATAACTGAATTGTTTTTTATAGATGAATAACTTGGTATAATAGAAGATGTTTAAAAATAAGATAAATGCATAGTAAAAAAACATTGTAGCATAGATTACAGAATATCCATAAACTAATATTTGGTTTAAAATTAATAATGAAAATGAAAAATATGTTGCATAAGCTAATGATTTTAATCTTATGTAAGTTATCATTTCATCTTCAATCTTTTCTTTAGAAAAAGCCAATACAATTCCACCAATGAAAAACATACATTCAATAACTTCGTCAGTAATACTATTTTTAATAAAAGAAGAGTATTCAGCAGTAGGATGGAAGAAATTACCATCATCTGATATTAATGCAAAGACATATGTTTCTATTTCAGGTAATTTATAAATTTCTAAAGCTTCTAATGTAAAAGCAATACAAGAGAATAGAAAAAATATTAAAGCAGGAATTTTTAATTTGTTTGGAAATAAATAAACGGGTTTCATAATTTTAAGGTTTAAAAGTTTTAGCTAATGTAATAAATACTTTATACAATGTAAATTATTTTTTACATTTTGAAATAAATATTTTACAATAAAATTCACAAAGGGATACTAAAACATTTTTCAAAATGACTTTTTAGAAAAGATTAATTTCTTATTATAACCAAAAAAAAGAATTTTAAAAAAAAGCCCTATAAAGTTTACACCTTATAGAGCTTTTATTTTATATATAATGCTTAGATTATAAATTTTGGAAGAAATCGTTTCCTTTATCATCTGTAATGATGAAAGCTGGGAAGTTTTTCACGGTAATTTTACGAACAGCTTCCATACCTAACTCAGGGAAATCAACTACTTCTACGTTTAAGATATTATCTTGAGCTAAGATTGCCGCTGGTCCACCGATTGATCCTAAATAGAATCCTCCGTGTTTTGCACAAGCATCTGTAACTTGTTGCGAACGGTTACCTTTTGCTAACATAATCATAGATCCACCAGCTGCTTGGAATTGGTCTACATAAGAATCCATACGTCCTGCAGTTGTTGGTCCGAATGAACCTGATGGCATTCCTTCTGGAGTTTTAGCTGGTCCTGCGTAATATACTGGGTGATTTTTGAAATAATCTGGCATTCCTAAACCATTATCTAACATCTCTTTGATTTTAGCGTGAGCGATATCACGAGCCACAATCACAGTTCCGTTTAACATTAAACGCGTTTTGATTGGATGCTTTGTTAACTCAGCTAAAATATTTTCCATTGGTTGATCTAAATCAATCTCAACAGGAGCTTCTAAATGCGGAGCAGTTTCTGGTAATAAACGTGCTGGATTCGTTTCTAATTGTTCAACGAAAATTCCTTCAGAAGTAATTTTACCTTTAATATTTCTATCAGCAGAACAAGAAACTCCTAATCCAACCGGACAAGAAGCAGCGTGACGAGGTAAACGAATTACACGAACATCGTGTACTAAATATTTTCCTCCGAACTGTGCTCCAACTCCAGAATCCTGGCAAATTTGTTTTACTCTTTCTTCCCACTCTAAATCACGGAAAGCTTGACCAGCCATATTTCCTGTAGTAGGTAAATTATCGTAATAACCAGCAGATGCTTTTTTCACAGTTGCTAAAGTAGCCTCTGCAGATGTACCACCAATTACTAAAGCTAAGTGATAAGGAGGACAAGCAGCCGTTCCTAAATCCATAATTTTAGCTTTGATGAAAGCCTCTAATGATTTTTCGTTTAATAACGATTTAGTTTGTTGGTATAAAAACGTTTTGTTTGCAGAACCTCCACCTTTAGCTAAGAATAAAAATTCGTAAGAATCTCCTTTTTTAGAATAGATATCAATTTGCGCAGGTAAGTTAGATCCTGAGTTTTTCTCTTCGAACATTGAAATTGGAACGATTTGAGAATAACGTAAGTTTTTGTTTACATAAGTATTGAAAATACCTTTTGATAAAGCCTCTGCATCATCTGCACCAGTATAAACATTCTCACCTTTTTTTGCCATTACAATTGCAGTTCCGGTATCTTGACAAGAAGGTAATTCGCCATTTACAGCAACTGCAGCATTTTGTAATAAGTTGTAAGCTACGAAACGATCGTTATCAGTTGCTTCTGGATCATCAATAATCGCACGTAATTTTTCTAAGTGCGAAGTACGTAACATGAAAGAAACATCTGTCATAGCAACTTCCGCTAACAATTCTAATCCTTTTGGATCAACTGTTAAAATCTCACGATCACCTAATTTTTCAACTTTTACGTAATCTGAAGATATTTTACGATACTGTGTATCATCTTTTAGAATTGGATAAGAATCCTGATATATAAAATCGATCATTTTAATTTATTTTGTGTATGCCTTACAAATTTACAAAATGAAAAAGTATTCTGATTTAGAAATAGTCTAAATTATGTCATTTAACAAAATGATAAACATAAAACATCAAGTAAATTAAACTTTCACTAATATTAGTTCATTAATATCTGTAGTATAAGATTGAGATAAATGATTTTGTTTAGTTAGCCAAGTTTCACCTAAATCTTGTGAACCTAATCTTATTTTATTTTCTCTATATTTTTTATTCAAAACATCCATTACTTTCATAATCGGACGATGTTTGATATATTGATCTTCGGTAAATAAATCCATCTGACGATCTGTTTCGGGAACAATTCCACCAATTACAATTCCAGCCTTTTTATATAAAAATCCATCTAAATAAATTTTGCTTAAAGCTATTTTTGCAGCTTTACTCCATTCAATAGCCGAATTGGTTGGGGTTGGCAAGCTAATCGTAAACTGATTAACATATTGTTGCTGACCTTCTTTTTTGGTATTTGTACGAATAAAAACAGTTAACAAAGAAGCACATGATTTTTGACTACGAAGTTTTTCACTTCCATGCACAGCAAAAGTTGTAATGCGTTCTTCCAACTGTTCATGGGTTTTACAAACTTTAGCAAACGTTCTACTTACTGCAATATTCTTTCTCACTTTTGGAAGTTCTAAATCTAACTGAGGAATCCCGCGTAATTCATGTAACATACGTACGCCAACAACGCCTATTTCTTTTCGAACTAAAGAATCTGAAAGTTGTGAAAATTCCCAAGCTGTTTTAATTCCTTTGGCTAAAAAACGTTTTTCTAATTGACGACCAATTCCCCAAACATCACCAATTTTCATCCACTTTAATGCTTTCTGAATTTTCTCATCAGAATCTAAAACATAAACATGATTGGTATGATTTGGAAATTTCTTAGCTATTCTGTTGGCAATTTTGGCTAAGGTTTTGGTTGGGGCAATTCCGATTGAAGTTGGAATGCCGACTCCTTGTTTTACAAAAGCGCGTAAGTTTTCGCAATGTTTTTTTAAATCGATATTTTGATAAGAAGAAAAGTCCATGAAAGCTTCATCAATCGAATACACTTCTACATCGTTACAATAACGGCGAATGATATTCATAATTCGATTACTCAAATCGCCATACAAAATAAAGTTAGCCGAAAACAACTGAATATTATGTTGCTTAAAGGCCTCTTCATACTCAAAAGCCACCGCTCCCATGGGAATGTCACAAGCTTTAGCTTCTTCTGAGCGCGCAATAACACAACCATCATTATTACTTAAAACACAAATTGGTTTTCCGTTTAAATGCGGCTGAAAAACACGTTCGCACGAAGCGTAAAAGTTATTGCAATCTAAAAGAGCAAACATGGTTTAATATTTGGTTATAGCGTAAGTTAAAATACCCCAAATTAAGAAATCGTTTTCTGGAGAAACTTCAATTGGAGTGAAATCTGAATTTTCAGGACAAAGCAAAATCTTTTTAATCTCGGTTCCTTCTTTAATAATTTTTAATCGTTTTAAAGTGAATTCCCCATCGATATAACAAACAGCTATTTTTCCATTTGAAGGCGCAATAGAACGATCTATCAAAATTAAATCGCCGCCGTAAATACGCATATCTTGCATGGAATTTCCAGAAACACGAGCCAAAAAAGTAGTATCTGGATCTTTGATTAATTCTCTATTCAAATCAATGGTGTCGAAAATAAAATCACCAGCTGGACTCGGAAATCCAGCTTTTACTCCTGCGTTTACCAAAGCAATTTCATTGTTTTCGGAAACATCTAATCCGAATATTTCTAAACTTTCTGAAGTGTGAAACGATTTAATTTTCATATCTATAGTAAAAAAGAGAATACAAAATTAGTTTAAATTAATGACAGAAGATGTCGTATTATTCAATTGTGAATATCTTTTTTGAAGTAAATGAAATTCAGCTTTTGAATGAAATATTTGTAACTTTGTCAAATATAAACAACACAACAAATGAAAAATACTTTAATTGCTCCGTCTGTTTTAGCAGCAGATTTCGCAAACTTACAGCGCGACGTTGAAATGATTAATAAAAGTGAAGCAGATTGGTTTCACATTGATATCATGGATGGGGTTTTTGTACCAAACATTTCTTTTGGAATGCCTGTTTTAGCGGCTATTTCTAAACACGCTAAAAAAACAATCGACGTACATTTAATGATTGTTGACCCGGATAGATACATCAAAACTTTTAAAGATTTAGGTGCAGATATTTTAACGGTTCATTACGAAGCTTGCACACATTTACACCGTTCGTTACAAGCAATTAAAGCAGAAGGAATGAAAGCTGGTGTTGCTATTAATCCACACACAAACGTTGCTTTATTAGAAGATGTTATCAAAGACATTGACTTAGTTTGTATTATGAGCGTTAATCCTGGTTTTGGCGGACAATCATTCATTGAGAATACTTACAAAAAAGTAAAACAATTAAAGGAAATCATTGTTAGAAACAACGCAAATACTTTAATAGAAATTGACGGTGGTGTTACAAGTAAAAACGCTAAAGAATTAGCAGAGGCAGGTGCTGATGTTTTGGTTGCTGGAAGCTTTGTTTTTAATGCTGAAAATCCGATTGCTACTATTTCAAACTTAAAAGAAATTACAAAATTATAAAACAAGAAAAGGACTTCAAATAATGAAGTCCTTTTCTTTACAATCTAACAAATTTGTATTTAAATCGCCCAAAATAAATACTTGTTGATTCAAAAAATACTCGAAAAAATTTATTTTATCGCCCTAATAAAATAAATAAGTTTTTAACCATTAAATTGAGAAAGTAAAAACTTAATCAAATCGGTTGTAGAAAGTATTCCTACTAAATTTTTATTTTCGTCAACTATTGGCAAAGCTCTAAAATCTGATTCTGAAAAGATTTTTGCCGCAGTTTTCACATAATCATAATGATTTAAAGTTTCTACATTTTTTGTCATCAATTGTTCAAGTGTAAACATATTATATACAGTAGAAACCACACATTCGTCGTTTTCATCAACATCTGGGATTGCAATTTTAAGCATATCAGAATGACTTAACATTCCAACAATTTGCGAACCAGATACCACCGGAATATGTCGAATATTATTTTCTTTAAACAGCTTTTCCGCTTTAGTCAAAGCATCATTCACATTTAACTTAATAACATTAGATGTCATTATCGCTGAAATTAAAATACGCTCTTTCATAATCTTCGTTTTTTAATTTATCTGGAACAAATATATAGGTTGGATAAATAAAAAAACATGACTTGCGTCATGTTTTAGCATTTTTTTTTGGGTGCTTTATCATACTTCCCGTATAAAGATATAATTCAGGAAAATATTTTTTAAAATCTGTCTCTCGTTCAAAAAACAATTCAATTAAAACTGAAATCAATTCTAAATTGTTTGTAGAAGCATAATTCCTTAAAAAGGCTTTTTGTTGAAGCTCTTTAAAATTAGATTCAACCGATATCCACTTTTGAATTCTATTGAAATATTTTTTAAATTGATCAGCATTCGGATGTTTAGCATTTACAGGTAACATTTCAAAACATAAAGCATGAGCAAATTCATGAAGTGCAATATCTTTTCCGTCTGAATTATTAAATACGTCATACTCAAACTCATCTAAAGCTAACATAATTGATTTTAATTTAGGATTAAAATGACCTGAATGAGTTTCATTTAAATGTGGAAAATATTTTGCCGTAGGATAAACGATAATTTTATCGAAACTATTTATCAAATAGGTAGAATAACCCAAAGTTAACTTTACATAACTTGCAGCAATAGCTACCTTATTTCCGTTAGACAGATTAACTTCTTCTCTTGGTACAAATTGATATTGCTTTAGAAAATTTAAAATTCTTTTAGAAAAATTCAATTTAAATTTATGTGGCAACGAAACAAATTCTGGAAACACCTTTACAATATCATTTGTAAACTGAAAAATTAATTGTTCGGCTGTAATTTTTAAATCAAAATTTCCTTTAGCATCGTTATTTTGATACGGATAATTTAAAAAGATTGGTCTGAAAAAAAATTTCAACATTTTCTTGTTAAGATACAAAAAAAGATCGCAAATTTATTTTAAAATTTGTAACAAAAAAGTCACTCGTTTTGAGTGACTTTTGTGACCGCGACGGGATTCGAACCCACATCGTCAGAACCGGAATCTGATATTCTATCCAATTGAACTACGCAGCCTTTTTATTATGCTGTAAGTAATTTTTTAACTACTGTAGAAATTGTTTTTCCATCTGCAGTACCGGCTAATTTAGCATTTGCTAATCCCATAACTTGCCCCATTGAGCCCATTCCTGAGAAACCACCTTCTGATATAATTTGAGCAACGATAACTTCAACTTCTTCCATAGATAACTGAGCTGGTAAAAATTGCTCGATAACTGCCGCTTGAGCTAATTCTGGTTCAGCCAAATCTGCACGACCTTGTTCTGTAAAAATAGAAGCACTGTCTTTACGTTGTTTCACTAATTTTTGTAAAATCTTAATTTCGTCTTCTTTTGTTAACTCAGCTCCAGTTCCTGAAGTTTGCGCTAATAACAATTCAGATTTTACTGCACGTAACGATTCTAAAGCCACTTGATCTTTAGCTTTCATTGCCGTTTTTAAGGCGTCCATAATTTTAGCTTGTAAACTCATTTCTTATCGGTTTTAGTTTGAACAAAATTACAAAAAAACCCAAAATAATCTGATGTTATTTTGGGTTTAGTAAATATAAATCTAATGGTATAACTAATCTACATTATCATGTAAGAAAGAGTTGTTTGAACGTAATTGTAAGTCGTTATTACTATCTGTTCCTAAAGATATACGTGAGTTTTGATTGGTTTGATTAGAATACAAATCAACTCCCATACGTTTATAAGCAGGTTCTCTTTCTAGATCGTTTAACTGTGCGTTAACATTATTAAACTTATGATTGAAGCTTTTCATTTTACGTTTGCGCTCTTCTGCACGACTTTTCAATATATCATTAATTGAAGTGTCGATCGGAGAAATTTCATCTGAAACGCGAATATTATTTGGAATAGAAGCTTCTGTTCGAACAGTAAACCCAAAGTCTTCTTCTACTTCTTCAGTAGCAACACTTTTAGTTAGCTTTTCTTCAACTTCCATATAATCATCTAACGAATAACGAATTACCTCGTTTGTATTTTTCACTTCTTCAACTACTTCTTCCTGAAATGATGGATTTTCAGTAACTTCATTAGTTGTAAAGAAATTTAATTCTTTGTTATCAAACATATTATGTTGTCCTTCAAATTCGCGTTCTTGTTGAACGATGTCGAATGTGAATTGCATAGTAGGTTCTTCAACAATTGGTTGTGGCTTTACAATAACAAATTGAGGATCTACTACTTGAATATCTCTAATATCGTGTGTTTTAACCTGTTTTATTTCAAACTGAGGTTGCTCATTTACTACAGTATCAACAACTTGCTCTACTACAGGAGTTGCAACCGCATGAGCAACTGTATTAGTAGTTTGAACTATTGTTTTTTTTTCAGTGAATGAATTAGATATTGTATTTACATCATCTTCTAATCCATAAACGATTCTTCCAGCATTGGAAACTCCAGAGTTGCTTAATGGTTGCTCTGGTGATGGGGCTGAAAAAGTTGGTACGTTTGATTGTGTTAAATTAGCAGTGATTTTTTGTTCGTCACCTAAAACATGAATGATTTTATTTGGCTCTGAAGAACTTACAATTTCTTGTTGTTGCTCTACATTAAAACCTGTTGCAATAATTGTTACAGCGATAGAATCTCCTAATGAATCATCTTCACCAACCCCCATAATAATATTGGCGTTGTGACCTGCTTCCATTTGGATGTGATCGTTGATTTCACCGATCTCATCAATCGTGATCTCATTCTCACCAGAAACAATTAATAACAATACGTTTTTAGCTCCCGTAATTTTATTATCGTTTAATAAAGGTGAATCTAATGCAGAAACAATAGCATCTTTAGCACGATTATCACCTGAAGCAATAGAAGAACCCATTATTGCAGTACCGCTATTTGATAAAACAGTTTTAGCATCTTTCAAATCGATATTTTGCGTGTAGTGATGCGTAATAACTTCTGCAATACCACGAGAAGCAGTTGCTAAAACTTCATCTGCTTTAGAGAAACCAGCTTTGAAACCTAAGTTTCCGTAAACTTCTCTTAATTTATTATTATTAATAACAATTAATGAATCGACTACTTTTCTTAATTTTTCAACTCCACGTAAAGCTTGTTCCTGACGAACTTTACCTTCAAATTGGAAAGGAATAGTAACGATACCAACTGTTAAGATATCTCTTTCTTTAGACAATTGTGCAATTACTGGAGCAGCACCTGTACCTGTACCACCACCCATACCAGCGGTAATGAAAACCATTTTGGTATTTGTGTCTAATAATTGTTCAATTTCTTCAATACTTTCTAAAGCCGATTGTTGCCCAACCTCAGGGTTTGCTCCAGCACCTAATCCTTCAGTAAGCTCAACACCTAACTGAATTTTAGTAGGAACTGTACTATTTTGAAGCGCTTGTGCATCTGTATTACAGATTACAAAATCTACTCCTTTAATCCCCTGGCTAAACATGTGGTTAATGGCATTACTACCGCCACCTCCAACTCCGATTACTTTAATTACATTTGATTGATTTTTTGGCAAATCAAATGTGATGTTTTCAAATGTGTTATCCATCTTCTATGCGGTTTATTTATTCTGATTTGTCAATAAATTCTTTAAACTTAGATAAAAAACTACCGAAAAATCTTCCTTTTATTGTTTCTGCTGTTGAAGCTCTTTCTACCTCAGGCTCAACAAACACTTCTGTTTCATTTTCTTCTACAACCTCTTCTTGATTCTCAATTGAGTTACTCTTCGTTTTTGAAGTTGTTGCGCTATTGTTTTGATAATAACTATCATGCTCATGTCCTTTTACATAAAGCTGACTTCTTGAGTTATTCAAATCACTTTCCATGGTTAAACCAACCCCAGTTGCATAAAGTGGTCTTGCCACAACTTTTGCAGAATCACCAGCGATGTGCTCGTTAGGGAAACCAATTCTTGTATCGATTCCTGTAATGTATTCTACTAATTGTTTGATGTGTTTTAATTCAGATCCACCACCAGTAAGAACAATTCCAGCAATTAATTTTTTTCTTGGATTATCATATCCGTAAGCTTTAATTTCTGAGAAAATCATTTCGATAATTTCAACCACACGAGCGTGAATGATCTTAGAAAGATTTTTTAAAGAAATTTCTTTAGCATCTTGACCTCTTAATCCAGGAATGGAAACAATTTCGTTATCTCTATTTTCTCCTGGCCAAGCAGAACCAAAACGTGTTTTTAATAACTCAGCTTGTTTTTCAATGATTGAACATCCTTCTTTAATATCTTCTGTAATCACATTTCCTCCGAAAGGAACTACAGCTGTATGACGAATGATTCCATCTTTAAAGATTGCTAAATCTGTTGTTCCTCCACCTATATCGATTAAGGCAACACCAGCTTCTTTTTCTTCTTGACTTAAAACCGCTTCTGCAGAAGCTAATGGCTCTAAGGTTAATCCAGATAATTCTAAACCTGCATCTTTTACACAACGTCCTGCATTTCTAATTGAAGATGATTGTCCAACAACTACGTGAAAGCTTGCTTCTAATCTTCTTCCGTACATTCCGATAGGCTCTTTAATACCCGCTTCGTCATCTACTTTAAATTCTTGAGGAAGTACGTGAATGATTTCCTCTCCAGGCAACATAGTTAATTTTTGCACTTGGTTTATTAGTAATTCAATATCTGCATCAGAAATTACATTGTCTGGATTTTCTCTACTGATGTATTCGTGATGTTGAATACTGCGGATGTGTTGCCCAGCAATACCAACCACCACATCTTTTATTTCATATCCTGATTCTGCTTCTGCCAATGCAACTGCATTCTGAATCGATTGGATTGTTTGTGTAATATTATTAACAACACCTCTTTTAACACCTAAACTTTTGGCGTTTCCTACTCCCAAGATTTCGAGTTTACCGTACTCGTTTCTTTTTCCAACCATCGCAACAATTTTTGTTGTTCCGATGTCTAATCCTACAGCGATATTGTTCTTATTCATAACTATTTTATTTTGTGCAAATAACTTGTTCTGTAAATCTTAAATTAACGTTCTTATAATATGGAACGATTGTATCATTTTTTGAGTAATGTAAGAAGGCTTTATAATTATCAAACTTCTTATCAACTTCAGATAATCTTCCGAACTCAATGTTATAATCATATTCTCGAACCGTCAGATTCAAGCTTTGATCAGGATTTATTTTTATACCCGTGATACTTTTTTTTAGAAATTCATCTTCAAAAATCACATTCAACATTCGTACAAATTCCTTTCGGTTTCGGTCTAAAACTTGACCATAAACTACTGGAACATGAGCACTGAAGTGATCTGAAAGAGGCATTTCATTACCGTGTTTATCAATATAATAAGATCCGTTTTCAGTTAGAACACGTGCAATTGCAGTTTTCTGAACGACTTCTGCATTCAAAACTCCATTCACATCAAAATACACTTGGGCAGTTTCAATCATTTCGTTATTTCTTAAAACATGCTCCAACTTATTCAAATCTAACTCTTCTTTATATATATTAGAAGTAGTTGGAAAATTTTGTATTAACAAGTTATTAACCATTTCTTGAGTTATAAAATGATTATTATTACTCAAAAACTCTACTTCAATTTTATCAACGGTTCTAAGATCTGCACGAAATTGTGCAAATACAAACAGTCCAATTAGCGCAAAAAAAACAAGCACTAAATAAACATCGAACCAATTGATTTTTTTTAACATCTTAGTTTTGTATTCTTTTTTCTAACACTTTTTTAATATCGTCTACCATTTCTCCAATATCTCCTGCTCCAATGGTAACTATAATTTGATCATCGGTTTCGGAAACATATTGCATCAATTGATCTTTTGTAATTAAAAACTTTTCTTGGTTAGTCATTCTATCCAAAAGCACTTGAGAAGTTACTCCTTCCATAGGAAGCTCACGAGCTGGGTAAATATCTAACAAATAAGTTTTATCAAATTTTGACAAACTGGTTGCGAAATCTTCAATAAAATCATTGGTTCTACTAAACAAATGGGGTTGAAAAATGGCTACCACTTTTTTGTTTGGATACAATTCACGCATAGCATCATGAACAGCATTTATTTCAGTAGGATGATGCGCATAATCATCTATATAAACCAAATCTGCTGTACGTACTTTAAATGAAAATCTTCTTCGAACTCCACTAAAAGTTGCTAATGCATTTTTAATTCCTTCAGCAGACAAACCGTATTTTCTGGCCATTGAAAAAGCTAAACTTGCATTTAGTACATTATGTTCGCCTGGCATTTGTAAATGAATATGTGTTACCAATTCATCTGCAAACTGTAAATCGAAAACACGCATACCGTTTTCAATTCTTAAATTTCGAGCTACAATTTCAGCTTCTGTATCAATTCCAACTTTTTTACCTTCGATAGCAACATTACTCGCTACAAACAAATTTGATTTATCTTGAACTTTATCAGCAAACTCTTGGAAGGATTTTTTGATTTCATCGTTAGTTCCGTAAATATCAAGATGATCTGCGTCGTTTGAAATAACGCAAGCAATATCGGGGTGCAAATGTAAGAAAGATCTATCAAATTCGTCAGCTTCAACAACAGTAACTGTCTTACCTTCGCCAACTAAATTTGAATTATAATTTTCTAAAACTCCACCTAAAAACGAAGTAACATCAACTTTATTTTGAAATAAAATATGAGCTAACATACTCGAAGTAGTTGTTTTACCATGTGTACCAGAAACAGCAAAACAAAATGTATTTGCGGTAATTATTCCTAAAACTTCGGCACGTTTTTTTATTTCAAAATTATTTTCAATAAAATAATTCCATTCCGAATGTTCTTTTGGAACAGCTGGCGTGATGACCACCAAGGTTTCTTCCTTATTAAAAAACACTTCAGGAATCAATTTTAAATTATCTTCAAAATGAATGGCAATCCCTTCAGCTTCTAACTCATCAGTTAAATGCGTGCGTGTTTTATCATATCCTGCAACATTTTTACCCAAACGATGAAAGTAACGAGCGATAGCGCTCATTCCGATTCCTCCGATTCCGATAAAAAACACATTTTTTAAAGTTGCTATATTCATCTTATTTAATTAATTGCACTATTTGTTTTACAATATCTTTTGTTGCGTTTGGTTTTGCTAATTGTTTCAAATTTTCTGAAAGATTATTAGCAAATTTTTCATCTGAAATCAATTTATTAAAATCAGATTCAAATCGTTCATCCAATTCAGATTCTTTAATTAAAACAGCTCCGTTTTTATCTGCAACGCTTTTAGCATTTTTAGTTTGATGATCTTCTGCAACGTTTGGCGATGGAATAAAAATCACCGGTTTACCTACAATTGCTAATTCAGAAACAGATGAAGCCCCAGCTCTTGAAATAATTACATCTGTAGCAGCATAAAGTAAATCCATTTGCTCAATGAATGCGTAAACCTGAACATCTTGACTTTGATATTTTTTATATTCTTCAAAATAAAACTTGCCGCATTGCCAAATTATCTGAACCTTATTATCTTCAAAAAAACTTAATTCTTTTTCAATTAACTTATTGATTTTTCTTGCTCCTAAACTCCCTCCTAAAACAACAATCGTTTTTTTATTAGGATTTAGTTTAAAAAACTCAATCGCTTCTGTGCGTTTGGAATCAATTGTTAACAAATCTTGACGAACAGGATTTCCGGTTAATTGCACTTTATTTTTATCGAAAAAACGTTCTAATCCTTCATAAGCCACACAAATAGATTTTGCCTTTTTAGCTAACATCTTATTAGTGATTCCTGGATATGAATTTTGTTCTTGAATTACAGTTGGAATATTCATATCACCTGCAACTTTCACAACCGCTCCACTTGCAAAACCACCCGTTCCAATAACCACATCGGGTTTGAAATTATTGATGATTTTTCTCGATTTAATTAAACTTGAAAGAAACTTAATAGGAAACATTAAATTGCTTAAAGTTAATTTACGTTGAATTCCGGCAATCCATAAACCTTCGATTTTATAACCTGCAGCAGGAACTTTTTGCATTTCCATTTTATTTTGGGCACCCACAAACAAAATCTCAGCTTCAGGAAATTGCGCTTTGATTTCGTTTGCAATAGCAATTGCCGGATAAATATGTCCGCCAGTTCCGCCACCACTAATTATAAATCTTGGATTTGTTTTCATATTATTTCTTATTCAGAACAGCATTCATTGGATTTTCTTCTCCAAAATCTTGTTCTTCATTATTTTCAATTTCTTGTTCTTCTAACAATTTTCTGAAAGCTTCTTGTTTAGCAGCATTTTCAGCCATTTGTTTTTTTATCTCATCTTCTTTACGAGAAACACTCAAAATGATTCCCAAAGAAAGGCACGTCATCCAAATTGAAGTTCCACCACTACTAACCAAAGGTAATGGCTGACCTGTTGTTGGAAAAATTTCTACCGCAACTCCCATATTAATTATAGCCTGAAAGACGATAGAAAATCCGAGTCCGATTACCAGATATCTTCCAAATAAATTGGGTGCTTTGTTACTTACCACCAAAAATCGGAACAACAAAAGAACATAAACTCCTAAAATCAAGACGCCACCTATGAATCCGAATTCTTCTACAATAATAGCATAGATAAAATCGGAAGATGATTGTGGTAAAAAGTTTTTCTGTACACTTTTTCCAGGTCCAACTCCGAATACTTGCCCTTGAGCAATTGCAATTTTCGCATTTTCTATTTGATAACGATCGATATCTTTATCTTCTGAACCAAAACGATCAATACGTGCCACCCAAGTACTCAATCGCGAAGGAGCATAATCTGGAAAAGCTTTAGCTGTAAAAAAAGCTAAAATTCCGATAACCAATCCTGCTCCTAAGATTTTAGCTAAATACTTCATTGGATATTTTCCAATGAATAAAAGCATGCAAACTGATGCAAAAATAATAGCAGCAGTTGAAAAATTCGATGGGAAAATAGGTAAAACTATTAATCCTACAGGCATCCAAACCCAAGCTAATGATTTCTTAAACGAATATTCTTCGTCACTATATTTCCATAAAAACCATGATAAATAAGCCATTAAAGCAATCCATCCTATAGACGAAGGCTGGAACGACAAATTAATTCCTGGAATATTTAACCATCTACTTGCATTTGCACCACCAATCATCATTCCTTGTGCAGCAGTTAGAATTAGTAATCCAACTACTGGAATCCATGCGATGGGAGCAAAATATTTTAACCGATCAAACGGGATTCTATGAAACACAAATACAATCACAATTCCGACAAGAATATGAAAGAAATGTTTCATCAATAAACCAACTATAGAACCTGTACCTACAACATGAACCAAGTTTGAACTGGCACTAAAAACAGGCATAAACGAGAATAGAGCCAACAATATTACGTAGGCCCAAATAGCTTTATCACCTTCAAATCGCGATAATAACTTTCTCATAATTGGTTTTTATAATTTATTTACTTCTTCTTTAAATTGATCTCCGCGATCTTCGTAACTTTTAAACAAATCAAAGCTTGCACAAGCTGGTGATAGCAAAACAGTATCACCCTCTTCTGCCATATTGCTTGCTAAAGCAACTGCATCTTTCATAGAAGCTGTTTCTAACATAACATCAACAACACTTGAAAAAGCTTGTTTAATTTTTTGATTGTCTAATCCTAAACAAATAATAGCTTTTACTTTCTCGTTAACAAAGGTCATTAATTCATCATAATCATTTCCTTTATCAACACCACCAACAATCCAAATTGTAGGAGCATTAACGCTTTCTAATGCAAAATATGTTGCGTTTACATTTGTTGCTTTAGAATCGTTGATGTACAACACTTTATCTACGCGATTAACTTTTTCTAAACGATGAGGAACGGCGTCAAAATTTGATAAACTTTCACGTATAGTTTGTTTACGTACACGCATCATCTGCGCTACTAATGTTGCTGCCATTGCATTTTTTAGATTGTGTTTTCCTTCGATAGCAATCTCATTGATTGGAGTTGTAACCTTTTCTTCTTTAATCATCGCTATTATATTGTTATCATTTAAATATGCACCTTGTTCTAAAACTTTAGTTAATGAAAAAGGTACTAATTGTGCTTTAGTTTTATTATTAGTTAACCATTTTTGAATTTCGATATCATCCGCATCATAAATCAAGTAATCTTCTTCGGTTTGATTCATGGTGATTCTGAATTTCGCATCGATGTAATTTTGATAATCATAATTATATCGATCTAAATGATCTGGACTTAAATTGGTAATTATTGCAATATGTGGCTTGTAATTTTCGATTCCGTCTAACTGGAAACTACTTAATTCAAGTACATATGGTCGATCTGGATTTTCTGCAATTTGTTGTGCATAACTATCTCCGATGTTTCCGGCAATTCCAACATCTAAACCAGCTTGTTTAAGAACGTGATGTGTTAATAATGTTGTTGTTGTTTTACCGTTACTTCCGGTGATTCCGATTGAAATATTTTTAGCATAAGGAAAAGCAAATTCGATTTCAGAAATTACTTTAATTCCTTTAGCATGTAAATCTTTTATGATCTGAACTTTATCTGGAATTCCAGGACTTTTCATAACAACATCAGCTTCAAGAATTCGATCTACCGTATGCTTATTCTCCTCCCATTGAATTCCTTCGGCGTTTAAAATATCTTTATAATGCTCTTTAATTGACCCAGCATCAGAAAGAAAAACTTCGTAACCTTTTTGTTTTCCGAGTATAGCAGTTCCTACACCACTTTCTCCACCACCAAGAACAACTAATTTCATTCTTATCTTAATTTTAAAGAAATCACACAAAAGATTGCTAAGAAAATAGCCACAATCCAAAAACGAGTTACGATTTTACTTTCGTGATATCCTTTCTTCTGGAAGTGATGATGTAAAGGCGACATTAAGAAAATTCTTCGTCCTTCACCATATCTCTTTTTTGTGTATTTGAAATAACTTACTTGCATTACCACAGACAAATTCTCTGCTAAAAAAACGCCACATAAAACCGGAATTAATAATTCTTTACGAACTGCAATCGCTAAAACTGCGATAATTCCACCAATTGTTAAACTTCCTGTATCACCCATGAAAACTTGCGCCGGATAGGTATTGTACCACAAGAAACCAATTAATGCTCCGAC
The DNA here is from genome assembly GCF_947632075.1 of uncultured Flavobacterium sp. Lineage (GTDB taxonomy): Bacteria > Bacteroidota > Bacteroidia > Flavobacteriales > Flavobacteriaceae > Flavobacterium. The sequence continues at coordinate 19,288 of NZ_CANRNX010000007.1, read as the reverse complement.
AAAGGCAGCAATAAAAATGGTCATTTCACCGGAATTTGGAATATACATTACGTTTAAGTAATTAGACAAAATAACGTTTCCGGAAATAAAGGTAAACACTGCCAAAGCAAGCACCGTTATGGCGGATGTTCCTGCTGCTAAACCATCTATCCCGTCTGTTAAGTTTGCTCCGTTTGAAACAGCTGTTACAATGAAAATTACCATTGGAATATAAATTAACCAAACGTAGTTTTCATAACCTTCGCCCAACCATGAAATTAACTGACCGTAATCGAATTCGTTATTTTTAAAGAACGGAATGGTTGTATCTGTTGACTTCACATCGTATTTGCTTACTGTTTCTGTATCTAACAAAATACTCGGAGTTTCACGAACTGTAACATCTGGATGAAAATATAAAATTCCACCAACTATTAATCCTAACCCAATTTGTCCGATAACTTTAAAACGACCTTTTAAACCTTCTTTATCTTTCTTAAAAATCTTAATATAATCATCTAAGAAACCAATCGCTCCCATCCAAATGGTAGTTAAGATTAATAACAAAACATAAATATTATCAAGTTTTGCGAACAATAAAACAGGAATTAAAGTTGAAATAATAATAATTACACCTCCCATGGTTGGAGTTCCCGCTTTTTCATTTTGTCCTTCTAATCCAAGTTCGCGAACTGTTTCACCAATTTGCTTTCTGCGTAAATAATTAATAATACGTTTTCCGAAAATGGTAGAAATTAATAACGAAAATAAAATCGCCATTCCTGAACGAAACGTGATATATTGAAATAATCCTGCTCCTGGAATGTGAAAATATTCGCTTAAATAATCAAATAGATAATATAACATCTTATGCTTTTAAAAATTCTTGAACCAATTCATAATCATTGAAATGGTATTTAACTCCTTTAATTTCTTGATAATCTTCGTGACCTTTTCCGGCAATCAAAATAATATCTCCTGATTTTGCCAACTTACAAGCTGTTTTAATTGCCTGTGCACGATCTTCGATTGTCAATACTTTTCTCACATTATGAGCTTCAACTCCCGCTTCAATCTCAGAAAGAATAATCATAGGATCTTCATTTCTTGGATTATCTGAAGTGAAAATTACTTGATCGCTCATATCACTTGCAATTTGTCCCATTTCTGGACGTTTGGTTTTATCTCGATTACCGCCGCAACCTACAACAGTAATTAATTGTTCATTTCTTGTTCGAATTTCTTCGATAGTTTTAAGAACATTTTCTAAAGCATCTGGCGTATGCGCATAATCTACAATTGCCGTAATTTTATCTTCTGAAACAAAATACTGGAAACGACCTGAAACACTTTTCAATGTACTTAAGTGAACCAATACTTCTTGTTCTGGTAAGCCTAAATTTACAGCTGCTCCATAAACAGCTAATAAATTTGAAGCATTAAAGGCCCCAATTAACTGAACCCAAATTTCATTGTTTTGAATACGCATTAACATTCCAGAAATTTGACTTTCTAAAATTTGTCCGTGGATATCTGCTACATTTTTTAAACCGTAAGAAAGTTTTTTCGCTTTACAGTTTTGAAGCATGAATTCTCCATTTTTATCATCGGCGTTTGTTATCGCGAAAGCACTTTTATCTAATTGATCGAAGAAGCTTTTTTTAACATCACGATATTCTGCAAACGTTTTATGATAATCTAAATGATCGTGTGAAAGATTCGTAAACAATCCGCCATCGAAAGCCAAAGCTGCAGTTCGTTTTTGAGCAATTCCGTGAGAACTAACTTCCATAAAACAATACTGGCATCCGGCTTCAACCATTTGAGATAAATAACTATTTATAGATATTGAGTCTGGTGTTGTATGCGTAGCAGGAAAAGTTTCTGAACCGATCATTACCTTAACTGTAGATAATAATCCGACTTGAAAACCTGCTTGTGAAAATAAATTATATAATAACGTTGCAATTGTTGTTTTACCGTTAGTGCCGGTTACTCCAACTAATTTTAATTTTGAAGATGGATTATCATAAAAGTTAGAAGCTAAATGAGCTAATGCTTCGTTAGAATTTTCAACTTCTATATAAGTTACTCCATCAATCAGTGAAGTAGGTAAATCTTCACAAACAATTACAGAAGCACCTAAATCAATTGCTTTTTGAATATACTGATGACCGTCGAATTCAGTTCCTTTAATAGCTACAAAAAGCATGTTTGATTTTACAGAACGAGAATCAAACGTAAGCGCAGCAACAAGAACTTCAACAGAACCTGAAATTGATTTTGAAGAAACGTTTGCTAATATGTTTTGTAACTTTTTCAAGATAATTCTAAAATAATTGTTTGCTTATTATTAATTTTTTGTCCAGAAACAACAGACTGAGATTTTACTTTCCCGAATCCATTTGTTTTTACTTTCAATCCTAAATTTTCTAAAATGGCAATAGCATCCATCGAACTTAAACCAATTACATTTGGCATAATATCTCCAACTGTTTTTACCGTCTCAAAATATTTGTTATATTTTTTTTCAATCTCTGGTAAAACCTTATCAATATTTTTAATTTCTTTCATTGAAGGAACATCGGTATAAATTTTCTGTGCCAAGCGTTTAAACACAGGTCCTGCAACATCTCCACCGTAATAGCTCTTCTTGGTTGGTCTATGAATTACCACAATACAAGAATATTTCGGTTGATCTGCTGGGAAATATCCTACGAAAGATGATGCATGATAAATACCTCCATCTCTATTACCATAGTTCATTTGAGCTGTTCCTGTTTTTCCTGCCATAGAGAAATCGGTTGAATATAATCGATGCCCAGTTCCTCCTTTTTTAGCCATTACATTCTTGAGAATATCTTGCATTTCACGAACAACCTGTGGTCTTACAATTTGTGGATTCAACACTTCTGTCTCAATTTTTTTTATTGAGTTATTCACATCTCTAATCTCTTTTACAAATTGAGGGCGTACCATAACTCCGTTATTGGCAACAGCATTATACAAGGTTAATATCTGTAATGGCGTAACCGAAATTCCGTAACCATAAGACATCCAAGGCAAAGCAATTTTACTCCAATTTCGATCACCTGGTGCAGGAATATATGAAGCCGGTTCTCCTTTTAAATCAATTCCTAAAGTTTTATTAAACCCAAAACTTTCCATTTTTTCTATGAACTTAATCGGATTGTCTTTATAAGCTTCATTTACCGCTTGGGTTACTACGGTGTTTGAAGAAACTTCGAATCCGCGTGCAAAAGAAATTTTTCCGTATCCACGATTATTTGAATCACGAACCCTTCTGCCTGAAAACATAACCAAACCGTTATGTGTATCAAAAATTGTAGCCGTATCTACCTTATTATCATCTAACAAAGCTAAATATGAAGCCAACTTAAAGGTTGAACCTGGATCTTGCCTTTCAACAACCGCATAATTTATAGTTTCTGAATAACTCCCATTCGGTGTTAAACCTAAATTAGAGATTGCCTTAATGTGCCCCGTTTCTGTTTCCATAACTACAACACTTCCGTGATGCGCACCAAAATCTTCTAACGCCTTTAATAAAGCATGATGAGCGATATCTTGAATGTAAACATCAATTGTTGTAATGATATCGTAACCATCTTTAGGATCAATCTCATTCTCATCTGAGATCGGTTTCCATAAACGTTTGGCCATTTTTTGAACTTTTCTTCTACCTTCTTTACCCGTAAGTTCCTCAGTAAAAGCTGCCTCAATTCCTTTACGACCAATTGTTCCATCTTTATTCACTCGCTCATAACCAATAGTTCTATTAGCAATCATTCCCATTGGATATTCGCGAACATTAACTTGATCTACAATTATCCCTCCTTTGTTTTTTCCTAAATTAAACATCGGAAAGGATTTAATTCGCATATAATCAGTATAACTTAATTTGGTTGCAATATGCAAATACCTTTTTTTATTAGATCGAGCTTTTCTAAAATCAGATTCATATTGCCCGGATGTTTTTTTGTTTAAAAATCGAGCTAATGAATCAGATAAAGGCTTTACATTTTTTTCGAAATTAACATCAGTTGGAGCAAAAGGATCAAAATAGATATTATATTTTGGAATAGATGTTGCCAATAAACTACCATCTGCCGAATAAATATTTCCTCTATTGGCAGGTATACTTTCGTCTTTAATGGTTAAACTATCAGCTTTACTTCGCCATTTTTCACCTTCTTTAAACTGAATGATTGACATTTTAGCAAAGATTCCAAAGCAAATCAGTAACATAAAACCGAAAACGAAATACGCTCTATTATTTTCGTTTTTGTTAACTAATCCCATAAATTAAAAAATCCTTTATCTTCTTTTTCAATAACTACTTTAATTTTTTTTGGAGGAACAGTAGATGGAAAAACACCTATTGTTTCCATTTTTTTTGAAATAGTCGATTCCATTTTTAATTGCATCAATTCAGATCTACGATCAACAAATTCAGATCTCATTTCTTTAACCTCTTCGGTTAAATTTTTCAAATCAATTGTTTTTTGTTCGTAAATATGGTTATTAGCAATTAAAACCAACGCCCACAACACCACGTAAATTATAAAAAGCCAATTATAGATAGAATGCCCTTCTACCAAATATTTAGCTTTTATGATGTTATAGATATTCATTTATTTCTTTTCTGCTATTCTTAATTTTGCACTACGTGCTCTGTTGTTAATTTTAATTTCTTCATCTGAAGGAACAATCATTTTTCCGATTAATTTAAAAGGTACTTCAAATCTTCCGAACATATCTTTTTCTGGTTCTCCTTCAAACATACCATTTTTCATATAACGTTTCACCAAACGATCTTCTAATGAATGATAAGAAATTACACTTAATCTTCCGCCTGGAGCAAGAATTTCTAAAGACTGTTCTAAAAATTCTTTTAAAACATCCATCTCTTGATTCACTTCAATACGAATAGCCTGATAAATCTGTGCTAAAATCTTATTGCTTTTATGTCCAGGTAAGAAACGAGCCAAAACCTGCTTTAACTGTTCAGAGTTTTTAATTTCTTCTTCTTTACGAGCGGTAACAATTGCAGAAGCCATTGCTCTTGCGTTTGTCAATTCGCCATATTGAAAAAGAACCGAAGCAATTTGACTTTCGTCATAATCATTAATAACATTATAGGCAGAAAGCTCACCTTTTTGATTCATTCTCATATCTAACTCAGCCTCGAAACGAGTAGAAAAACCTCTTTCTGCAACATCGAATTGATGAGATGAAACTCCTAAATCTGCTAAAATTCCATCAACTTGCTTAACACCATGAAAACGCAGAAATCTTTTTATGAATCTGAAATTTTCATTAATCAATTGAAAACGATCATCTTCGATAATATTCGCTAAAGCATCTAGATCTTGATCAAAAGCAAACAACTTACCGTTCGGACCAAGTCTTCTCATTATTTCTTTTGAATGACCTCCACCTCCAAAAGTCACATCCACATAAATTCCATCTGGTTTAATATTTAAACCATCAACAGTTTCTTTTAACAAAACTGGATTGTGATATTCGTTATTCTCCATTGTCATCTAAATTACCCATTACTTCTTCGGCTAAATCACCAAAATCTAAATCATCATTTAAAATATCCTCATACAATTGTTTATCCCAAATTTCGATCACATTTACTTTTGAAGAAAAAACAACGTCTTTAGAAATTTTCGCAAAGTCAATTAGGTCTTTTGACAACAAAAGACGACCTGCGTCATCAATTTCAACTGTTTTTACACCGGCCATGAACTTACGAACAAACAAGTCGTTCTTACGTACAAATCGATTTAGCTTATTAATCTTAACCATCATCAATTCCCATTCTGCCATTGGCCACAATTCAACGCAAGTTTCAAACACTGAACGCTTTAAAACAAAACCATCAGAAATAGCTGGCAACTGCTTCTTTAACGAAGCAGGAACAAGCACCCTTCCTTTGGTGTCTATTTTACATTCATATGTACCTACGATTGAACTCAATTTTCCACTTTTAGATTGATAATAGCAAATGTAAATATTTTTTCACCACTTTCTACCACTTTTTACCACTTTGTTGATATCTTTTTTTATTGTTCAAAAAAAACCATAACTCATTCATTTACAATAAATAAAGATTTTATATCATTTTTAAGTTTTATTTAAATTTTCACAATACATATTTAAATTTTTTATTTATTTTTTAAATTATCATCAAGAAAGAAAATTATTAAATTTGTTATAAAAAGATTAATTTTTGTTTAAAACTTCATCTAATAGGATATTATTAAAAAATTGTAGATAGAAAATAGTATATTTGCAGATTGAAGTATAATCGCAAAAAACTAAATGGAGCGAAAAATAAAAGAAGACGGAAAATTTAGATACGCTGAATATGGTGAAGGAAAACCAATAGTTATACTACATGGTTTAATGGGAGGTTTAAGTAATTTTGATGGTGTTGCAAATTTTTTTCCAAAAAAAGGATATCGTGTAATTTTACCTGAATTACCTATATACACAAATAGTATTTTAAAAACAAGCGTAAAATCATTTGCTAAGTTTACGCACGATTTTATTAAACAACTTAATCTTAAGGATGTTATTTTATTAGGAAATTCTTTAGGTGGGCATATTGCATTACTGCATACTAAATTGTATCCTGAAAACATAAAAGCTTTAGTAATTACAGGAAGTTCTGGCTTGTACGAAAGTGCAATGGGAGATTCATACCCTCGTAGAGGTGATTATGAATTTATTAAGAAAAAAGCACAAGATGTTTTTTACGACCCTGAAATTGCAACAAAAGAAGTAGTTGATGATGTTTTTGCTACTGTTAATGACCGTATGAAGTTAATAAAAACTTTAACCATTGCTAAAAGTGCAATTCGTCATAATATGGCAAAAGATTTACCTACAATGAAAACTCCAACTTGTATAATTTGGGGAAAAAATGATATTGTAACTCCACCTGACGTAGCTGTTGAATTTGAAGAATTATTACCAGATGCTGATTTATTTTGGATTGATAAATGCGGACATGCTGCTATGATGGAACACCCAGATGAATTTAACCAAATATTAGACAGTTGGTTAACTAAAAGAAATTTTTAACGAATGAAAATAAATACTGCAGAATTTGTAGTTAGTAATTCAGACGCTTCTAAATGTCCGAATGAACCGCTACCAGAATACGCTTTTATTGGCCGTTCTAATGTTGGAAAATCATCGTTAATTAACATGCTTACCAACAATAAAAACTTAGCTAAAACTTCAAGTAAACCTGGAAAAACTCAATTAATAAATCACTTTAAAATTAATTCAAATTGGTTTTTAGTTGATTTACCTGGCTATGGATATGCAAAAGTTTCTAAAAAAACTAAGTCGGTTTTTCAACAATTCATCACTGAATATTTTGAAAAAAGAGAGCAATTAGTTTTAGCTTTTGTTTTAATTGACATTCGCCACGAAGCTCAAAAAATCGATTTAGAATTTTTAACCTATTTAGGTGAAAACGGAATTCCGTTAAGCATCATTTTCACAAAAGCCGATAAAGTTCCAAGAAGTAAAGTAAACAACTTGGTAGCTTCTTACAAAAAAGCTTTATTAGCTGGAGCTTGGGAAGAAATGCCACCTTATTTCATCACTTCTTCTGAAACAGAATTAGGTAGAGATGAAATTTTAGAATACATTGATCAAATCAATAAAGATATATTTAAGAACGATAGTTTCGTATAAAAAAAAGACAACTTATATAAGTTGTCTTTTTTTGTTACATATAGATTGTAAATAATAATGTTATTAAAACCGTAAATATTATCATTGCAAAATAATATTGTTTTAAAACTTTGAATTTATTTACAACTATAAAAATTAGTAAAATCAACGGAATTAAAAATACAGCAATTATTGAAAGTATAGATGTCATTTCATACAACGCTCCAACAATTACAAAACGATACATATCAAAGTTTTGAACTATATTCCAATAAAGAAATAATAAGATACTAACTACTAAAATTAGATTCGCAAAAACTTTATTTTCAGCTAATTTATTCATAAGAAGTTTTTTTTAATATAAAACTAATATACAAAAAAATCCGACAGCTAATTAACCGTCGGATTCATACTATTTATGTAATTCTAATTTTTCAGCGAAATACGCACAAAAATCACGCATTGTATCACTCATCTTTTTATCATCAGTTGCACGCTCAAAAGTATCTGCCATTGCAACCAAAGTTTGATGAAAAAACTTCTTCATTTCATCTACAGGCATATCTTTTGTCCATAAATCAATACGAAGGGTTTCTTGCACTTTACTATCCCAAATAGATAACAACATAGCTTTAGCAGTATCGTTTTCTACTCCACCATCTTGTGCCGACCATCTTAAAATTTCAGGAACTTTATTTTCGTCTAATTCAACTTGAATTTTAATTTCAGATTTATTTAACTTACCCATTATTTCTTAGGTTTATATTTAGAATTATCAAATATCTCATTTGCATTTGTAGCAAAAAGCTCCTGCAAAGTTACATTATTATTTTTCATATACGAACGCACAATTTGCCATCCAATCCAAACACCTACTCTACCTGGTGATTCAGCGTCTAAATCTAAATAGAATTTAGAAAAAGGTGCTTTCTGTAAAAAACGACCATAAAGCTTTGAATTTGAATCAAAAAGCAATTTATTTTCAATAAAATACATCCACATTTGAGGCTCATTTTCTTCACACCACGTAATTTGTTCTGGAGTATATCCGATTTTAACAGCATCAGATTCATTCGGAATTAACAAATCTTTAGCGTACATAATCTTTCCGTAATATATCATTTGTGCTAAAAACTGACGATCTTTTACCATTGGTAATTGAGAAGTTATGAAACTTTCTGCAACATCTGAAGTAATTTGCATAGGTTCAAAATCATTTAACAAATACGAATCGAACACTTCATAAAAACGATGATCTTTTCCTAAATAGGTATCCAATGAAATCAATGTCAAAGAATCTGCATAAATCGCTTTTGCATCTACATCTACTTCAGAAATTAAAGTGATTACTTTTCCTGGATTTTGATTCGGAAAATAATATTTTATGTGTTGAAACAACGACTTCAAATCACTCTCTAATTGTTTAGTTTCTGTAAATTTCGATTGCACTTCTTTATAAAGCACATTGAATAAAGAATCGTTTCGTTTAGCCATCCAAATTTCATCTGCTACGTTTGATGGTAATAAAAACGGATAATTTTGTCTTAATTTAGAAAAATCACTATCCGGAGTTTCAATAAATTCTTTATCAAAACGAAGCACTTCAACATCAATCGGAATTTCAGCGATTTCGCTCTCAACCTTTGATTTTTCTGAACATGCAACCAAACTGATTGCAGCAAATAATATAAATAGATGTTTTTTCATAGTTTGGAAAACAAGATTATTTCATAACTTTATAATTCAATTACAAATATAACACAGCTCGATTAAAATCAATGAACTTTATGACTTCAACTACATTCAAAAGTAAAGAAATAACTGAATTAATAGTTAACTGGTTAAAAAATTATGCAGAAACTGCTTACGTAAAAGGTTTTGTGGTAGGAATTTCTGGAGGAATCGATTCAGCCTTAACCTCAACCTTATGTGCCATGACCGGATTACCAACTCTTTGTGTAGAAATGCCCATTCACCAAGCTGCAAGTCAAGTTTCAAGAGCACAAGAACATATTTCGTACTTAAAATCAAAATTTAATAACGTATCAAGCGCCGTTGCAGATTTAACTCCGACTTTTGATTTAATGGTTGAAAACTTTCCTAAAGGTGAAGATGAAGCGCGTTTAAACTTGACTTTAGCCAATACAAGAGCACGTTTACGAATGACTACTTTGTATTACTTCGCAGGAATTCACCAAGCTTTGGTTGCAGGAACTGGAAATAAGATTGAAGATTTTGGTGTAGGATTTTACACAAAATACGGAGATGGCGGTGTTGATATAAGTCCGATTGCAGATTTAATGAAATCTGAAGTTCGTGAATTAGCCAAATATTTAGGTGTAGCCTCTAGCATAATTATAGCAAAACCAACCGATGGTTTATTTGGAGACGACCGTTCAGACGAAGATCAATTAGGCGCAAGTTATGACGAATTAGAATTTGCGATGTTAGCTAAAGAAGCTGGGAAAACAGAAGCTGATTTTGAAGGTCGTGAATTGGAAGTTTTTAAAATTTACAGTCGATTAAACCGAATCAATCAACATAAAATGAATCCGATTCCGGTTTGTGAAATCCCAAAAGAATTGAAATGAATTTTATCAAAAAAAATCCTGCTCGTGAGCAGGCTTTTTGTTTTATTGAAATCGAGACATTACACGACCAGAGACAAGCGATAGCAATCTTTTAGATTTATTATAATCATTAACTTCGTTTAAGACTTCAAAACTATTTGCAGAATTATTCAATAATTGACTTTGTAAATCAGTTATAATCCTATCTATCAAAATCAACCGTAAAGTTAAAATGGTTTCAAACACATATTGTGAAACACCCTGATCTTTGGTTTTTACAAATATATTTTGACGTTCCCATTCGTGTACTTCATATTTCTCTTCGTTCATAATAATCGAAGTAATTTCTTCAGCAAATTCAGGCCTTAAACGTGTTAAATATTCTTCTAAATTCCAGTATCCTTTTTGATGATAAAACGCAATAATATCTTTATAAATATCACGGAATAGCGGATTACTCAATTCAACTTCATCATCTTGTAAACTCAAATAAACTTTATCAAAAACCTTTCGTGTAACTTTAACTGTAACTTCTTCAACCGTTTCTTCTACTTCATTAGCTTGTAAAACCAACTCGTTAAACGTTTCTTCATAATTTCCGTAAATCAATAAAATTTCAATGATTTTACGTTCTAATAAGAACATAATATCCACTTTTTCTTTTTTAATTTCTTCTGGAGATTCAAGTTTTTTTACAACTTCTAATTTCTTTTCCTGAACAAATTTTTTATTTGCTTCTTGAAGTTCTTTTTTTCCGATATTCGCTAAAGTAGTAAAAAGCACCTCTTCAGAAATATCCATAATTCGTGCCGTTTCTTGAATATAAACTTCACGCTGAATATTATCTGGAATTTTAGAAATACTCGAAACCATATCACGAATCAAATCGGCTTTTTTAATCGGATCGTGTTTTGCATCTTGCATCAATAAAGAAGCTTTGAAACGAATAAAATCGGTTGCATTATCTTCAAAATATTTCAACAATTGATCGTGCGGTGTTTTCTTTGCAAAACTATCCGGATCATCACCATCAGGAAACGTGCAAACACGAACATTCATTCCGGCTTCCAAAATCAAATCAATTCCACGAATCGAAGCGCGTAAACCTGCGGCATCACCATCAAAAAGAACAGTAATATTTTTGGTTAAACGACTAATTAATCGAATTTGATCTGGAGTTAAAGCTGTTCCTGAAGAAGCAACTACGTTTTCAATTCCGGCTTGATGCATTTGAATTACATCGGTATAACCTTCAACCAAATAACAATTATCTAATTTAGCGATGGATTGTTTTGCGTGAAAAATTCCGTAAAGCACTTTGCTTTTATGGTAAATATCACTTTCTGGCGAATTTAAATATTTGGCAGCTTTTTTATCATTAGTAAGAATTCGTCCTCCGAAACCTAAAACGCGCCCAGACATACTTTGAATTGGAAACATTACACGTCCTTTAAATCGGTCGAATTTCTTATCTTCCTTAACAATGGTCAATCCGGTTTTTTCTAGATATTGCAGTTGATATCCTTTTCCTAAAGCATCATTGGTAAAAGCATCCCAAGAATCTGGCGAATATCCAAGTCCAAATTTTTCAATGGTTTGCATGGTAAAACCACGTTCTTTGAAATAAGACAATCCAATAGCTTGTCCTTCGTCTGAATTCAACATAATTTTAGAAAAGTATTTTTTGGCATATTCAGATACCAAGAACATACTTTCCTTCTCGTTCATTTGTTCTTTTTCTTCATTGGTTTGTTCGGTTTCTTCAATTTCGATATTGTATTTTTTTGCTAAATATCTAATTGCTTCTGGATAGGTAAAATGTTCATGCTCCATAATAAAAGCAATGGCATTTCCGCCTTTTCCGGAACTGAAATCTTTCCAAATTTGTTTGGCAGGCGAAACCATAAACGAAGGCGATTTTTCGTTAACAAACGGACTTAAACCTTTGTAATTACTTCCGGCCTTTTTTAATGTAACAAAGTCGCCAATCACTTCTTCAACGCGAATTGCATCGTAAACGGCATCAATGGTGGCTTTAGAAATCATTATATACTTGTAAAAATTATTCTAACAAATCTACAAAAAAAGCATGCCTTTTCAGCATGCTTTGAGATTGAATTATTAGGTTGTTTATAATTCTATTTGCAATCCTAAACTCCAATATTTTTGATCAATAGTATTGTTTTTGAAAACCGGTGCTAAACCGTATTTTCCATAAATTTTAAAATTCTTAGTTCCTACATAAGCCATTAATCCGTAATCAAAATCGTTTACATTCCAATTTCCATGTTGTTTAATTGTATTTGTAAAACCGTCTTCTTTATAAGAAATAAACTGTTTTGAATTGATGTTGTAAGCAACATAACCTCCAAGACCGAAATTAACTCCATCTTTCCATATAAATTTTCTATTCGCATGATTGTATTCTTTTGTGGAAAAATCAAAATCTAATGCAATAGGAATATTGATGTACGAGTTTCTGAAATAAGAATGTGCTTTTCGTAATTCTTTATCATAAGTTACCAATTCAGTTTGATTTCCATTTACTTGGAAAACACGATTATCAGTTGCTGCAACCGAATTATAAGAAAATGTAATTCCGTATTTAATTCCTAATAAATTATCTTTTTTAGAAAACGGACGACGTTGTGTAACTCCCCATTCAAATCCTGAAGATCGCATATAACCAAACTCTGAATTTGTAAACTGATTATCTGATGCTAAATTTACAATTCCTGCACGAAGCATTACATTTGTACGTGTATGATAAGAAACAACGGTATCTTTTACCGTTCTCCCAATATATTTATAAACGGTTTCTTGAATATCAATTTCTTCAACTTCTGGAATTGAATCGTTTGTTTGAGCTGTTGCGAAATTTCCTAAAAGAGCAATAGTAAGTAATGCTAATATTTTTTTCATAATTGATTGATTTAGTTTTTAGATCCTTGCCAATTTCCTTCTAAATTTAATATGGTGTTTGTCCAGCTTCCCTGTCCTGAACTTGCGTTTAATGTTCCGTTGAATTCACCAACTACAGAATTATTTACGTAGAAATCTGCATCTAAAATACCAGAATCATTTACAGCACCTTTCATCGTAAAAATTGTTGGATTTGACGGATTACTTGCTTGCCCAATAAACTCTCCATTTTCGTCAATTGTTGCTGTCCAATTACCTGAAGCACCTCCAGTATAAGTTCCTGCCCAAGTTCCTTTAAATTTAGATTCTGAGCTAACAACTTCTGTTGAATTATCATCTGATGAACATGATGTGAAAGACAATGCCGAAACAAGTAAAAATGCGGCTAAAATGATTTTCTTCATAATTTTTATTTTTTTTATTCTTTAATTGTGCTAATTAACATAGATAAAAACAAATTTACATAATATCTAAAGATATTCCGATATTTAAAAAGTGTTGATCAAATTCTGAGTTCTTAAATGTTGGATTTAAATTATAGGTTGCAAACAATGATAGATTTTTATGACCCACATAAGCACCAACTCCGTAAACAAACTTATTTGCACCAAAACTTCCAGTTTCTGTATTTCTATGTTCTTTTCCTGAGGATTTGTATTTCATAACTTGAGTAATATTATTCCCACCGATTCCAAAGAAACCACCTAATCCAACAAAATACGATTGACGTGATCTCAAAATCATATTTCCGTATTCATCTTCTTTCTTTTTAGAAAAATCGTATTCGAAATAAGCAGAAATTCGAGATTCAGCAAAATCAATTCGTGACTTTTTTAAAGATTTCTCATATTCTACTAAAGTTGTTTGATTATCAACCACATCTAAAACACGCTGATCTGTTGGTTTTAAAGAATTATAAACTGAAGTCCACTCATAGCGTAAATAATAATGCGGATTATCTTTGATTAATCTTGTTTTACCACCTAAACTCCAATTTACAGAAGAAATCATTTTAGATTTATACAATTCTGAATTTAAACCTCCATTCATCATTGCTAAACTGGAACCAAAACCTACAGACATAATAAATTTAGATCTTTTTTCAACTAAACTTTTAATGTAGTCATTTAAAGAAGCTTTCAAATCCATTTCGCCATTTATTTTAACTTGCAAAGCTTCATTAATTTCTTTTTCCGCATTAAAAGTAGCTTCATCAATTTTATTAGCATAAAAAACGGCATGTTCATTTTTTAAATTCTCAGCTTCATCTTGATTAATTTCATTATTTTTTAATCGTTGTTCAATTACTAATAATTGTTTTTTTAAAGCTTCTTTATTTTCTTTAATTGATTTATCTAATTGATTTGATATTTTGTTGACTTTCGTCTGAAAACCCAAATCTTTATCTATATGATCATAATTTAAAACAAAAGTAAAACTTTTATCTTCTGATTTTTTCAGTATGGAATCATTTGTTTGTCCGTATATTTTAAATAGCAAACTTGTTAAGAAAACAGAAATGTAAATTATTATTCTAAACATATTTTCATTCATTTATATTGTTCAACGCCGTTTTAACTTCTTCAAATTTATGTTTCATTTGCTTGAATTGAGAAGCTGATTTTTCTACATTTCGCTCATATTCTACAACCAAAAGTAATTTCTTTGGATCTACTTTAGAAGTTGGAATTTCTTGTTTAGGTTCAGGAATCAATTCTGCAATTTGTTTATTTTCTTCGGCCAAAACTATTTCTTGATTTACATAAACTTCTGTTTCTTTGAAATCTAATTTTTCAATTTTTGGAAAATGCGCAACAGCTTTATTTTCTGATTTAGTTTTACTGATTTTAGGTTCAGAAATAATTTCGTTCTGATTTAAACTTTCTTCTGAAACGGTTTCTTCTTTTTGAATACGATTTTCTTCAATCACCAAACTTTCATTTGGAAGTATTTCCATTTTATTTGGCTCTACTGAAGTTGAATTCATCTTAAAAAAGAAAGTTCCTAAACTCACAAATGCTAAAAGTGAAGCTGCAATAAACAAATACGTTCTTGGAAATTTCTTTGTTGTTTTCACTTCTTGATCATTAAGCATCATCTCCAACTTATCCCATGCGTGTGCACTCGGCTGAATTTTCCGTTGGATTATTTTTTCCTTGATATTTTTTTCAAAATGTTCCATATATTTTTTTTAAGATTCGTCTGTTCGAGTTTAAAATCACTTGAAGTGACGATTAATAATATCTTTTGTTTGAATACGTTCTTGTAATAATTTACGAGCATGTGCAAGTTGTGATTTTGAAGTCCCAACAGAAATCTGCAACATTTCAGCAATTTCTTGATGTTTATAACCTTCGATAACCGAAAGCACAAAAACAACTTTACAACCTTCTGGTAAATTATCAATCAATTTTTGAATGGCCTCTACTTCATAAAAGCTATCATTTTCAAAATGAATTTCTTCTGTATAATTTACGTCTTCAGTAAAATGCATTTGTTTTTTCTGTCGGATGAAATCAATACTTTCATAAATCATAATCCGGCGCATCCAACCTTCAAAACTTCCGGCAAATTTATATTGACCAATATTTTGAAATATTTTCATGAATCCCACCAGCATTACATCTTCTGCTTCATGAATATCTTTTATGTATTGACGACACGTACTTAATAACGAAGGAGAAAATCTATCGTACAGTTGTTTTTGAGCCAAGCGATTTTGTTGTTTCACTTGCTCAATTAACTTTTCTTCTGAATATTTTATAGGTATAATTTTCACTTACTTCGTTATTCTATTTACATAGACGTAAAAAAACGAAGAAAGGTTGGATGAAGAGTGAAAAAAAATTACTTTTTTTTATTCAAAAAAAGTAATTCTCATATTTTCAACAAATTATGTATTTAAAAAAATTATTTTTTTCTTTCAACTACATAATTCAACATTAATATTAGTGAATCTTTATAAGCAGAATCTGGAAAATCTACCAATAAATCTAAAGCTTGCTTTTGAAAAACAAACATTTTTTGTTCGGCATAAGCCAAACCTTGTTTATCTATAACAAACTTAATAACCTCACGCACACGTTTTTTATCGGTATTGTGATTTTTAACCGAATTAATCACCCATTTCTTTTCAGCATCTGAACAATTGTTTAATGCATAAATTAAAGGCAACGTCATTTTTTGTTCCTTGATGTCAATTCCTGTAGGTTTACCAATGGCATCATCTGTATAATCAAACAAATCGTCTTTTATCTGAAAGGCCATTCCAACGTATTCACCAAATAAGCGCATTTTTTCAACCAATTCTTTATCATTTGGCTGAACTGAACAAGCTCCCAACGAACAACAAGCTGCAATTAAGGTTGCAGTTTTTTGGCGGATGATTTCATAATACACATCTTCAGTAATATCTAAACGACGTGCTTTTTCAATTTGCAACAATTCACCTTCGCTCATTTCACGAACGGCAACCGAAATGATTTTCAATAAATCAAAATCATCATTATCAATTGACAATAACAAACCTTTAGAAAGTAGAAAATCACCAACTAAAACTGCAATTTTGTTTTTCCAAAGTGCATTGATTGAGAAAAATCCACGACGTTTATTTGAATCATCAACCACATCATCGTGAACCAAAGTTGCTGTGTGAATTAATTCGATAACAGAAGCACCGCGATACGTACGTTCGTTCATTTGTCCGTTATTGACCATTTTTGCAGCTAAGAAAACAAACATTGGTCGCATTTGTTTCCCTTTTCGATTGATTAAATAATGGGTAATTCGGTTTAATAAAGCAACTTTAGAATTCATTGAATTACGAAACTTATCTTCGAAAAGTTTCATCTCTTGTTCAATCGGTTGTTTTATTTGTTCCACTATTTTCATAAAATCAAAATTAGCATTTTTTTTAAAATCCTACACTTAATCTAAAGCAATTTTAAAAAGAAAAGCAACGATTTCTCGTTGCTTATTATTATTCAATTCGTCCTTGACTTTTTAATTTCCAATAACGTAATAAACCGTTAACTGACATCCAACTTGGATTGGCATATTCGTACACTTGAATTTCTTCATCGGTTAAACCTTTTGCTTTAAAAGCATCGGAAGTAAATTTCATAAATTGTGGTACAATTTCATCTGCTGGAGTTCCGGCATCAAAAAATGGTTTCATAAAAGCTGCCCAATTATCAAGTTCTGCTTCTAATTCATTTAACAATTGTACTGGATTTTCTTGACGTGCAAAATGTGTTAAATATAAAGCGGTTGGCTTGGCATCTTTTAATTTTTGAATTGATTTTTTCCATAACGTAATATCGATATCTGGCGGTGGACACGGCGGAACAACCGGTCCGTTTTCGATTTTACAACCAGCAACATCTCCTGTAAAAATGATATCATTCAACTGATATGCGTTATGATGAATTGCATGTCCTGGTGTATAAATTACTTTAAATTGCACATCACCAAAATCAATTACATCACCATCATTTGCCGCGATTAATAAATCTGTTGAGATGGGTTCCATCTTTCCCCATAAACGGTCCATATCGTCACCATAAATTTGAGCAGCAGAATTCCATAACTTTTCAGGATTTGCTAAGTGAGGTAAACCAATTTCGTGAACATAAATTTTAGTTCCGTTTTTAGCGAACTTCCAAGCAGCACCGGCATGGTCAAAATGAATATGCGTTAATAAAACCGCGTGAATATCTTCAACCTTATAACCTGCATTTTTAATTCCGGCAACTAAAGCTTGATAAGTAGTTTCTGGACCTGATTCTATTAAAACCGGACCTTTTTCTGTTGCTATTAAAAACGAACCAATTGATTCTTTAGAATTTAAAAAGTTTAAGTCGATGACTTGTATTTGGGTATTCATATTTGTTTTATTTAATATTGGGAAGATACAAAAAATAAATGTTCCTAAGATACCCATCTCTAGTTTTGTAGCACTATCTAAAAAACAATATAATAAGAATAATATAAAAAATTTAACATATTTAACAAAACACTTGCTTATTATTATTATTATTATTATTATTATTATTATTATTATTATTGAAAAGTATTAACCATAAAATTTTTAATAATGATTAAAAAAACTGTATTCTTATTGTTTATGGGTTCATTACTTTTAACAAGTTGTAATGATACTAATGAAAACCTAAACACTAAAACCGAACAACATCAGGCGAACGCAAAAATCAATAACTCTAAAAAGACTGAGGATGTGATTAAGTTTGAAACCGCTTTTAAAAACTTTAACAAAAATGTAAAAGAAAAAGGGCAACAAGAGGCTGAAAATATGATTAAACAAGAAGCTATTTCGTATTTAACCTATAATAGCATCAGTTTTAGTTCTGATAGTAAAGCTGACGAACTTCTAATATTAGTATTTAATCATATGACTTCTAAAAAACAATAAAAATGAAAAAATCAATATTTACCTTATTATTTAGCTCTATAGGTCTATTCGCTGTAGCACAACCAGGGACTGTAGCACAACCTGCACCTTCTCCTTTGATGATTGTTAACACTACAGCACATACCTTAGGTTTTGAAGTAAGAACACATAATTATTCTGATGACTATGTTCCTATTTGCTATACTACCTTTCAAAATTTAGCAGGTAATTCAAACTTATTGTATAATAATCCGATGCAAGTAGGGGTTCCTTTAAATTTATTTACAAATGGACCTATAACTGCAATTACCCCTAGTAATTGGCCTACTCCATATTATACTTTAACCCCTGCAGATTTAGTACCTTATGGAAAAACTCAAAAATGGTACGAAATTAAAATGTGTTTGAGTAATACAGATTTATGTGGTAATTTAATACCTTTTTTTGATGAAGATGAGATTGGTCCATTGTATCAAATAACAGCAGAGTTTTATAAAGATGATAATGGTGTAATTTGGAATATAGGACAGGACTCGGACTCATCTTACTGGTATTCATTAACCAGTTCAGATGGCTATACTGCAACATGGACTATGGTTGGTGACATGCATTTTGTTTATATCTCTTAAACTATAAATTATGAAATATTTAGTGCTTTTTTTATGTAGCCTATTTTCTATGCAGG
>NZ_CANRNX010000006.1 GCF_947632075.1 uncultured Flavobacterium sp. | reverse complement strand
ATAGGTTTAGGCTACGTTGGTTTACCTTTAGCCCGTTTATTTGCAACTAAATTTCCTGTAGTAGGATTCGATATCAACCAAAAACGTATTGAAGAGTTAAATAATGGAAATGATTTTACTCTAGAAGTTTCTGATGAAGTTTTACAAGCAGTTTTAGTAAAAGAAAATCCCTTTAACTGTCATCCTGAACTTGTTTCAGGATCTTATGAAGAGTTTAAAACAGGACTATACTGTTCATCAAATATAGACGACATTAAAAGCGCAAACATTTATGTCGTTACAGTTCCAACTCCTGTAGATAAAAACAACCGTCCAGATTTAACACCTTTATATAAATCTTCAGAAACGGTAGGAAAAGTATTAAAAAAAGGAGATATCGTAATTTACGAATCTACAGTATATCCAGGGGTTACGGAAGAAGAATGTATTCCTGTTTTGGAGAGAGTCTCGGGCTTAAAATTTAACGAAGATTTCTTTGCGGGTTATTCGCCAGAGCGTATCAATCCTGGGGATAAAGAACATACCGTTGATAAAATCTTAAAAGTAACTTCAGGTTCTACACCGGAGATTGGTGCAGTGGTAAACAATTTATATAAAGAAGTAATAGTTGCAGGTACGCACTTAGCGCCAACTATTAAAGTGGCTGAAGCAGCTAAAGTAATTGAAAACTCACAACGCGACATTAATATCGCTTTCGTAAACGAATTAGCTAAAATTTTTAATTTATTAGATATTGATACCCATGCGGTTTTAGAAGCTGCGGGTACCAAATGGAATTTCTTACCATTTAAACCAGGATTAGTAGGTGGGCATTGTATTGGAGTAGATCCGTATTACTTAGCACAAAAAGCGCAAGAAGCTGGCTACCATCCAGAAATTATTTTAGCTGGGCGTCGATTGAACGATTCTATGGGAGAATATGTAGCTTCACAAGTAATTAAAACGATGATTAAGAAAAAAATCAACGTATGTGGTGCTCGTGTGTTAAATTTAGGAATTACCTTTAAAGAAAACTGCCCTGATGTACGCAACACCAAAGCGGTGGATGTAATTACTGCTTTACAAGATTACGGCGTAGAAGTAGTAACTTACGATCCTTGGGCAAACCCAGCGGAGGTATTGCACGAATACAATCTACCATGTCATGCTGAACTGGTACCTGAGCTTGTCGAAGGTAAGTTCGATGCCATTGTATTAACAGTGGCACACAAAGAATTTATAGCTTTAGATTTAAATCAATTCTTAAATGTTGGTGGTGTGATTTACGATGTAAAAGGGATTTTAGCAGAAGCTGATAATAGATTATAATTTTTTTTAAGATGCAAACCATAAAAAATAAAACACTTTTAATCACTGGAGGAACAGGTTCTTTTGGAACTGCGGTTTTACATCGTTTTTTAGAAACGGATCACTTTTCTGAAATCCGTATTTTTTCTCGTGATGAGAAAAAACAAGACGATATGCGTAATTTATATAAGAATACTAAAATTAAATATTACATTGGTGATGTACGTGATTATGCTTCTGTAGAACCTGCAACTCGTGGGGTTGATTATATTTTCCATGCAGCGGCTTTAAAACAAGTACCTTCTTGTGAGTTCTTCCCAATGCAAGCGGTGAAAACCAATGTAGAAGGAACGCAAAACGTAATACGTGCTGCGGCATCTAACGGGGTAAAAAAGGTTATCTGTTTATCAACAGATAAAGCGGCGTATCCAATCAACGCTATGGGAATTTCTAAAGCGATGATGGAGAAAGTAGCGGTGGCTGAAGCCCGTAATTTAAAAGATACTGTTGTTTGTTTAACACGTTACGGTAACGTGATGGCGTCTCGTGGCTCGGTGATTCCGTTGTTTTTAAATCAAATCCAAAAAGGAGAACCGATAACCATTACAGATCCAAACATGTCACGTTTCTTTATGTCGTTAGAGGATGCCGTTGACTTAGTATTATTTGCTTTCGAACACGCAAATCCAGGAGATTTATTCGTGAACAAAGCACCTGCCGGGACTATTGGTGATTTAGCGCAAGCACTAATCGAATTAACGGGTAAAGAAGTACCAGTGAAAGTGATTGGTACCCGTCATGGAGAAAAGTTATACGAAACGTTATGTACGCGTGAAGAGATGATGAAAGCCGAAGACATGGGTGATTTCTACCGTGTACCTGCGGATAATCGTGATTTAAATTACGCCAAATATTTCTCAGAAGGCGAAGAAGATGTTTCTAAAATCGAAGATTACCATTCTCATAATACCGAACAACAAGGCGTAGAAGGACTTAAAAAATTGATTTCTACCTTACCCTTAATTCGTAAAGAAGTTTTTGGAGAAGATGCTAGACAATACGCTGAGTAATTCTTTGTTATTAGTGACTTGTAATTTGTGATTAGTGTGAGAACGCATAAAGATTTAGAAGTTTGGAAATTAAGTATTGATTTTGTTACAGAAATATATGCTATAACAAAGTCATATCCAAAAGAAGAACAATTTGGGATTACCAATCAAATTAGAAGAGCTGCTGTATCTGTTCCAAGTAATATTGCAGAAGGAGCAGGTAGACGTTCAGATAAAGAGTTTTTACAGTTTCTATATATTGCTTTAGGAAGCGTTCAAGAAATAGATACACAATTATTAATTTCTTTAAATCTTGAGTTTATTTCTAAATCAGATTATGATAATTTGATGACCAAATTGAACCAAATTTCTAAAATGTTATTTGGATTGATTAAATCGATTAAACAAAAACTAAATTAATCAGCAATAAGTAATTAGTAATAAATGGTTAGTAAATAGTAATTAGTGAATTTGTGAATAGAGATTAGTTTTTTATAAAATCTAGTCATAAGTTACCATTTACCAATCACCAGTTACAAGTTACAAGTTACAAGTTACCAGTTACAAATGATAAAAGGAAACAAACATACAGACAAGCGAGGTATCATAACCTATAACAACGATTTTGATGCCTCTAAGATAAAACGTATTTATACGATTGAAAATCATTCAACCGAATTTATTCGCGGTTGGCAGGGACATCAGATAGAAAGTCGTTGGTTTGCTGCCATGAAAGGGAAATTTAGAGTAGGGATGATTCTCTTTGATGCTGTCAATGATTTAAGTCCTGAGGTTGGGATGTATTGGTTTGAAATCGAAGAAGGAAATTTAGATTATTTATATTTACCACCTAAACATCTTTCATGTATTCAAGCTTTGGAACCTGGTAGTAAATTATTAGTTTTGTCTGATTATGCTTTGGGTGAAGTACAAGATGAATTACGTTACCCTTTAGAGTATTTTGTTAGGAAGTAAAAAGCTAACAGCTAGTTACAAAATACCAATTACTAGTCACCAGTCACTAATTACCAGTTACTAGTTAATAGTTACCAAAAAAAAACATTATGAATAATAATTTACCAAAAAAAATAGGAATAACTGGTCAAAATGGCTTTGTAGGAAGTCATTTATATAACACATTAGGTTTATTTCCAGAAGAGTTTGAACGAATCGATTTTCAAAAAGATTTTTTTGAAGACGATTTACAATTAGATGCTTTTGTAGCACAGTGTGATGTTATTGTACATTTAGCTGCGATGAATCGCCACGAAAGTGAACAGGTTATTTACGATACCAACGTACAATTAGCTAAAAAGTTAGTTGCTTCTTTAGAGAGAACAGGTTCTAAATCCCATATTTTAATTTCATCCTCTACACAAGAAGAAAGAGATAATTTATATGGGAACTCAAAACGTGAAGGTCGTGAAGCATTAGTAAATTGGGCAAACCAAAATGGAGGAAAGATTACTGGGTTAATCATACCGAATGTATTTGGTGCTTTTGGTAAACCATTTTATAATTCGTTTATAGCGACTTTTTGTCATCAATTAACACACGGTGAAACGCCAACGATTGCAACTGATGGCGATGTAAAGCTAATTTATGTGCAAGAATTAGTACAAGTGATTCTTGAACAAATTAAATCAGAAAAATCAAATCCTGCTTTATGGATTGAGCCTACAGCTCATAAAAAAGTTTCGGAAGTTTTAGCTTTGTTAAACGAGTATAAAACAAAATATTTTGATAACGGAGAGATTCCAGTACTACAATCTAAATTCGAACATAATTTATTCAATACGTTTAGAACGTATATCGATCATAAAAACCATTTCCCAGTAAAATTCACACAACACACCGATCCACGTGGAGCCTTTGTTGAAATCATTCGTTTAGGTATTGGCGGACAGTGTTCATTTTCAACAACTGTTCCAGGAATCACTCGAGGTAATCATTACCATACCAGAAAAATCGAACGTTTTGCTGTAATCAAAGGGAAAGCTTTGATTCAATTACGTAAAATAGATACAGACGAAGTGATGGATTTCTATTTAGACGGAAACGAACCTGTGTATGTAGATATGCCCATTTGGTACACACACAACATCAAAAATATTGGAGATGAAGATTTATATACCATTTTTTGGATCGATGAACCATTTAATCCCGAAGATGCGGATACCTATTTTTTAGAAGTTTAAATTGAGCAGTCAGCTTTCAGCTTTCAGAAAATAGACTTAATGCTGACCGATAATCACTAAGAACTTAAAAACATGAAAGACTTTAAACAATTATTGGTTTGGGAGAAAGCTCATATTCTGACTAAAGATATTTATAAAATTTCGATTGGTTTTCCTAGGGAAGAAATTTATGGATTAACTTCACAGTTAAAAAGAGCATCGGTTTCTATTCCAACAAATATTGCGGAAGGTTGTGGAAGAGGTAGTGATGTAGATTTTAAAAGATTTATTCAAATTAGTTTTGCTTCAGCCAGCGAAGTAGAATATTTAATTTTTCTATCTTATGAATTGAAATTTATTAATTTAGAAAACTACAACAGGTTAAACGAACAAGTAATTGAAATTAAAAAGATGTTAGCAGGTTTAATAAATATATTAAAAGGCTAATAGGCAGCTAACAGAAGTCAGCCATCAGCTCAAAGCAAACAGCCAACAGCTAAAAACAATCAAAAATAATATAAGCAATAGCAATTCAGCTGAAAACTGAAAGCTAAAAGCTAAAAGCTATACATTATGCAAAAACTAAAAGTAATGACGGTTGTGGGTACGCGACCAGAAATCATAAGACTATCAAGAGTATTAATAGCTTTAGACAATTCTGAAGCTATTGACCACATCATTGTACATACCGGTCAAAATTATGATTACGAATTAAACCAAATTTTCTTTGAAGATTTAGGCTTACGTAAACCAGATTATTTCTTAGAAGCTGCTGGTAAAACAGCAACTGAAACAGTAGGTAATATCTTGATTAAGATAGATCCATTATTAGAAGAATTAAAACCAGATGCTTTTTTGGTTTTAGGTGATACCAATTCTTGTTTATGCGCAATCCCTGCGAAGAAACGTCACATTCCTATTTTCCACATGGAAGCAGGAAATCGTTGTTTTGATCAACGCGTTCCTGAAGAAACAAACCGTAAGATTGTGGACCATACTTCGGATATCAACTTAACGTATTCGGATATCGCTCGTGAATATTTATTACGTGAAGGATTACCAGCAGACCGTATCATCAAAACAGGTTCGCCTATGTTTGAGGTATTGAATCATTATTTACCACAAATTGAAGCTTCTAATGTGTTAGTGAAATTAGGTTTAGAAGAAGGTAAATTCTTTGTGGTTTCTGCACACCGTGAAGAGAATATCAATTCGGAGAAAAACTTCCGTGGATTAATGACTTCATTAAATGCCATTGCAGAAAAATACAACTACCCAATCATTGTTTCTACACACCCCCGTACAAAAAACATGATTGACAAGATGCAAATTGAAATGCGTCCAGAAGTACAGTTTTTAAAACCATTAGGATTCCACGATTACAATGCCTTACAAAAACGTGCGTATGCCGTTTTATCAGATTCTGGTACTATTTCTGAAGAATCTTCAATCTTAAATTTTAGAGCATTAAACATCCGTCAAGCGCACGAACGACCAGAGGCAATGGAAGAAGCATCGGTAATGATGGTAGGTTTATCACCAGAGCGTATCTTACAAGGTTTAGTACAATTAGAAACCCAAGTAGTTGGTGATCGCAACCAATTACAAGTTACCAATAACCAATTACCAAACTTCCGTCCGGTAGCTGATTATTCAATGCCTAATGTTTCGGAGAAAGTAGTTCGTATTATTATTTCATATACAGATTATATTAAAAGAACCGTTTGGTCAGAAGAAATATAAGTTTGATGAAAGTTTTGATGATTAACACCGTTTCTGGTTATGGTAGTACAGGTAGAACTTGTATTGAGTTAGCTAAGGTTATTGAGGAACATGGTGGTGAATGCTATATAGCATACGGTCAAGGTACATCTAATTATGAAAAAAGTTTTAAAATTGGTACTAGTCTTGAAAATCATTTGCATAATATAGGTTCAAGACTTTTAGGTAAACAAGGTTATTTTACTAAGAAAGGTACTCAAAAATTAATTAGTTTTATTAATAAATATGAACCTGATATAATACATTTAAGAAACCTGCATGGTAATTATTTACATTTAGAAACATTATTTTTATTTTTGTCTGGTTATAATGGTAAAGTCATACAGACTTTACACGATTGTTGGGCATTTACGGGTAAGTGTGCGCATTATACAGAAGTAAAATGTGATAAATGGCAAACAGAGTGTTCAAATTGTCCACAGGTCAAAAAATATCCATCAAGTTTATTTTTTGATTTTTCTAATAAGATGTATTTAGATAAGAAGACATGGTATAATTCAATTAAGAATATAACCATTCAACCAGTTTCCAATTGGTTAAAAAATGAGGTTGCAAAATCCTTTTTAAAGGATTTTCCTATACGTATGGTTTATAATTGGGTAGATCATTCTTTTTTTAAGCCCACTAAAGGATTGGATTATATAAAGTATAACTTGGATACTAAAAAATTTACACTTCTTTTTGTTAGTGCGGGTTGGAATCCGAATACTGTTAAATGGAAAGATTTAGAACGATTAGCAAATGAATTATCTTCAGATTATCAATTGATTGTTGTCGGTAAAAATAAGTATAAAGAATTATTACCAAAGAATTGTGTCGCAATTGACTACATTGACGGTAAAGAGGAGTTAGCTAAATTTTATACTTTTGCTGATGTTTATGTTCATTTATCCATTGAAGATACTTTTGGGAAAGTCATTGCCGAGGCTATGAGTTGTGGTACACCGGCTATTGTTTATAATTCGACAGCATGTGGCGAGATTGTGGGTGATGGATGTGGTTATTTGGTTGAGCCAAGGAATATTGACGAAATACTAATAAATGTAAAAAAAGTCGAAAACAATTCTAAAGAATTTTATTCAGATCGTTGTCGTTCTTACGTGGTTCAGAATTTTGATTACTTGACAAATGCAAATTTAATTATAGAAATTTATAAAGAGATGTAATGTTAGTAAATTATTTAGTAATTTTTTTGATAATTATATTAGGAGTACATTATAATTTTAGAAAAAAAAATCCGGATTTTAATCAAAATCGTTTAAAGTTTATCACTTTAGTAAGTATAATCTTAATTTTGCAATCAGGATTAAGACATGTGGCAGTAGGTGCAGATACCTATGCTTATTATTTGAAATTTGAAGAAGTTAAAAATTATTCTTGGAAATATGTTTTTGAATTTTTTGTAGATTATTATGATAAAGACATAGGAAAAGATCCGGGATATTTAATTTTTCAAAAAATTGCTCAGATTTTTATATCAGATTATCAGTTGTTTTTATTTTTAATAGCATTAATATTTTTCAGTGCGTTAGGTAATTTCATATATAAAAATACGTATCGGTTAAATGATGCTATTTTGGCATTTATTATATATTCGGTTTTGTTTTATTCATTCTTTTCAATAACTGGACATCGCCAAACAATTGCAACAGCTTGCACTTTATATAGTTTTGAATTGATAAAAAAACGTAAACTGTTTTGGTATGTACTTGTAATTTTACTAGCATCAACAATACATAAATCGTGTTTAATTTTTTTACCTTTTTATTTAAGTACTTATATAAATAAGCCTAAATATATTTTTTACTTTACCTTATTATTGTTTCCTTTTTTAATCGTCAGTTCTAGTCAATTAGTACTTTTTTTTACTAGTATAGGTGGTTATGATAATTATGAAGCTTTAGATAATGCAGGTGCATATACTTTTACATTCATGTTTATTTTAATTTATTTAGGTGCTATGTTAAGATATAAGCAAATAATACAAGATTATGGAAACAATGCAAAGTATTTATTTGTAGCTTTTAGTATTGCATTATTATTTATACCTACCACTTGGTATAGATCTGATGGAATGCGAGTGGTACAATATTTTTCTCTTTTTATGCTAATTTTAATACCCGAGATTATAGATTCATTTAAAAATAATCGACTACGAAGAGAAATATTCATAGTAAGTATAGCTCTATTAACAATATATCTATATAAAACAACAAGTAAAATACCTTATAGTTTCTTTTGGCAAGAAATGGAGTTAGGCTCTAATTATGATATATAATGAAAAGTAAAATAAAATACATAAGCTTCTATAATCATGTTGATTCTGAATTTAATAGAGCAAGTGCATTGTCTGCAGTAAACAAGATAAATTATGTAATAGATACTTTAAATGAATTAGATTATGACGTAGAGTTAATCTCTCCTTCATGGTTAACGAAAGATAATAATGTTAATTATGTTAAATACATAAAAGAAAATATTGGACGTAATTTATTTGTTTACACCCCTTCTTTTAGGCCTGTTAATAAGTTTTTTTCAACATTTAATGTCATCTTAAGTATACTTTGGTTGATTTTATATTTAATTTTTAATTGTAAAAAAAACGAGAAAGTTATTGTATATCATTCGCCATTATTAATTATACCTATCAGTATAGTGAAAAAAATAAAGGGACTAGATATTATTTTAGAAATTGAAGAAATTTATCATGAGGTATGGTCAAATAATAAGCAATTTCGTTTTTTTAAAGAAATTGAATATAGTTTTTTACAAAAAACAAAAAAAGCTATAGTAGCTTCTGATAACATTCAAAATAAATTAAACCTAGATGATTTAAATACTATTAAATTATATGGAGCTTATCGTGTAAATAATCATAAGACTAAAGATAATTATAACAATAATATTATTGAAGTTGTTTATGCAGGAGGTATTGAGAAGACAAGGAGTGGTGCATTTAATTCTATTGAATTAATATCATTTTTACCAAGTAATTATCGATTGAATATTTTAGGGTATGGATCTGAAGATTGTATTGATGAGCTTTTGCAAAAGATTGATTTGTATAATGAAAAATTGGATAACAAAATTATATTTCATGGTACTTTGCATGGAAATGATTTAATTAATTTCTTAAATAAGTGTCACATAGGTTTAAACCCTCAAAATTTAGGGGATTATATGGATTCTGCTTTTCCTTCTAAAATATTGACTTATATAAGTAATGGTTTAAATGTTATCTCTTCAGATATAGAGGTAATTAGGAAATCACAAATTTCTGATTATATTTTCTTTTATCAGAATATGGAAGATGTGAGTTCTTTTCAATATAAAAATTATGATTATAACATTGTAAAAGTATTACATATGAACTTTTTAAATCACTTAAAGCTTTTGTTAAATGATCACTAGATTATTAGCATTAAAAGTAAGGGAAAGAAGAATTATAAAAAATATGATATTTTCTGTTTTCTTAAAAGGAGCAGGTATTTTTATTTCTTTTTACCTTATACCAACGTATATGGGGTTTTTTAATCATGATAATACTTTAGGCTTGTGGTTTACTATTTTAGCTTTGTTGTCTTGGTTTATGACCTTTGATTTGGGGATTAGTAATGGACTTCGTAATAATTTGGTTAAACCTTTATTAGAAAATGACTATTTGAATGTGCGAAAGTTGATTTCATCGGCATATGCAATGATTATATCCATCGTTTCAATTATAAGTGTTCTAACATTGATTGTGTTTTATTTTATTAATTGGAAGTCATTTTTTAATTCACATTTTGATAATGCTTTTTTATATAAGATATTATTAATTATTTTTTCAGGTATAATGATTCAGTTTATACTTAAAATAGTATATGCTGTATTGTATGCTTTGCAAAAACCAAATTTAGTAAGCATTACCGCTTTAACTTCTAATGTATTATTGTTATTGGGCATTAAGCTTCTTCCTATTTCCACAGAAGATGTTAACTTGTTTAATTTGAGTTTGGTATATGTTGTAACGGCAATAATACCTATTCTAGTTATAACCTGGTATACTTATAAGATATTATTAAAAAATACAATTCCGAGTATTAAGGATGTCGATTTTTTAATGGGTCGTAAAATATTATCTTTAGGAGGGATGTTTTTTTTTATACAGGTGCTGTATTTAGTTTTATCCAATACTAATGAAGTATTTATAACAAGTACTATAGCTTCTAAAGATGTAGTCGTATATAAAATATATAATAGCTTGTTCAATAGTGTAAGTATGTTTTTTATGGTGATGATGACACCTATGTGGTCAGAAATTACAGCTGCCTATGCTAAAAATGAGTTTACATGGTTAAAGTCTTTGTTAAAGAAGTTATATATGTTGTTGTTTTGTGCTATTATAGGTTTAACTGTATTAGGCTTATCAAGTCAATATATAATTGATTTTTGGTTAAAAGATAAAGCTATTGAAGTGAATTATATATATGTTTTAGTTTTTTCATTCTATGTTTTAGTTTCAATTTGGAATTCAGTTGTGTCTAGTTTTGCTAATGGAATGGGACATTTGAAAAATCAGTTAATTTTTATGGCAATTGGTGTTGTAATTTTTATTACAATGGTTTTTTACACAAAACAATATCAAAATTGGATATATATTGTTTTGGCTAACGCGATTGCACTCATTCCATATTGTTTTACTCAATCTTTATGGTTAAAAAAATATTTAAATGAAAAAAAATAAAAAAATACTTGTTATTTCAAGAACACCATGGGATAACAATAATAGTTTCGGTAATTCTTTCTCTAATATTTTTGGAGGTATAAAAAACCTTGAAATTGCAAATATATATTGTAGTGCAGGTAGGCCAAATAATAAAGTTGTAAAGAAATACTTTCAAATAGATGAAAAGTCAATTTTAAAAAATTGTATTAATTCTAATTATAAAGCAGGAAGAGAAATTTTTGATGATATTGAGATTATTCAGGATGATTTCTCGAGTAAAAAATTTTTTAAGATTAATAGATTAAGAATCTTTTTTTGGATAAGGGAATTTATATGGCTTTTAGGGAGATGGAAATCCAAAGAATTAGATGATTTTGTTTTGGAATTTAAACCTGATGTAATCTTTATCCCTATATATAAATGGCCTTATATGTGTAATGTAGCATTATATATAGTCAATAAGTTTAATATTAGGGTTATAGGATATATTACTGATGATAATTATACATTAAAACAATATTCATTGGATCCATCATATTGGATAGAGAGAATTATATTTAGAAATTATGTTAAAAAAATTATTGAAAAATGTAAGTTATTATACGTGATTTCAGATATTCAAAAACTAGAATACGAGAAAATATTTAAGATTAATTGTAAAGTATTGTATAAAGGTTTTTTATTTCACGAAAATGTAAATATTAAGCCCATTTTTAAGGAAATTATAATTACTTATACTGGTAATTTAGGTGCGGGTAGGTATAATACACTTTTAAAATTTAGTAAAATTATTGATGAAATAAATGAAATGTCGAGTAATCATATTAAATATCAAGTTTTTGTTTACTCCCATACTAATCTATCTTCTAAACAAATTAAATTTTTAAATAAATTTAAGAGTACTTTTTATAAAGGTGCCCTACCAATTACACAAATAAATGAAATACAAAATCTAGCTGATATATTAGTACATTTTGAAGGTTTTTCTTTAAGAAATAAATTAGAAGTAAAATATTCTTTTT
Source organism: uncultured Flavobacterium sp. (assembly GCF_947632075.1). Lineage (GTDB taxonomy): Bacteria > Bacteroidota > Bacteroidia > Flavobacteriales > Flavobacteriaceae > Flavobacterium. Next base: position 47,174 of record NZ_CANRNX010000006.1, on the reverse strand, counting down.
CTACAAAAATTGTAGATTATATAAGTAAAGGCAAATGTATCATAGCATTTGGACCAAAGGGCGTAAATAGTATTGATTATATAAATGATAATAATCTCGGTTATTCAGTTAATGATGATAATACTTTAAAAAAAGTTTTATTATCATTAATAAGTGATACTAGCTTAATAGAAGAAAAAGGTAAATCTGCATTTAATAATGGAAAAAATATACATAATATATATACCATTCAAGAAGAGTTATTAAATGATTTAACAAGAATTATAGGTGAATAGGATAGCTCATATTATTTCAACTTTAGGTACTGGAGGTGCTGAAAAACTTATTATAGACAGTTTACCAGAGTATAATAACACAGTTGAAACAGATTTAATAGTGTTAAAAGATATAGGAGACAAGTCCATATTTAAAGAAAAACTTGAGAAAGAATTTGATGGTAATATAATATATTTAACAAAAAAATCACTATATAATCCAATCCTAATATTTAGGATTGGTAGATTATTATCAATGTATGATTTGGTGCATGTGCATTTATTCCCTACATTATATTGGGTTGCTTTAGCTAAATTATTATTTTTTTCTAGAGTCAAATTAGTTTATACAGAGCATAGTACTTCAAATAAGAGAAGAAATAGGTTATTATTTAGATATATTGATAGGTTTATTTATTCTAAATATAATTGTATAGGAACTATATCTTTTGATTCAAAGAAAATGTTAGAAAATCATCTAAATACTTCTAATATAAAAGTGATACCAAATGGTATAAATAGAAAAAAATTTGTGATTGATGATAATTTAAAAATGGATTACACATTCTTTAATGAAGAAAGTTTTGTTTTAATACAAGTATCAAGATTTTCTTCTGAAAAAGATCAAGACACCCTTGTTCGCTCTTTGTCTTTATTACCCGAAAAATTTAAATTGTTATTAGTTGGTGATGGGATTAGAAAAAGAGAAGTAATGAACCTTGTTTCACAATTGAAATTAGAAAATAGAGTTTTATTTTTAGGTAACCGTACGGATATTTCTAGTTTATTGAATTATTCAGATGTGAATGTTTTAAGCTCAAATGTTGAAGGTTTTGGGTTAGCAATTGTTGAAGGAATGTCTATGAAAAAGCCATCAATAGCAAGCGATATTGTTGGATTAAGAGAAATAGTTGATGGATATGGTTTATTATTTGAAAAAGGAAATGAAACTAAATTGGCGAATATTATTTTAAATTTAGAAAACAATAGTGCTTACTATAATACAATAGCTGAAAAATGTTTAGAAAGATCAAAAAAATATGATATTAATATCATGATAACGAATTATTTAGATATTTATAAAAAACTGTTAGAAAAATGAAAATACTATTTTCGTCTAATATAGCCTGGAGTATTTATAATTTTAGAACAAAATTATTAAAACAATTACAGCGAAATGGGCATAATGTTTATGCAGTTGCTAAAGCAGATCTATATGTTAAAAATCTAGAGGCTGAGGGTTTTATATTCAAAAATATAGATATTAATAATAATTCTACAAATCCTTTAGAAGATTTAAAACTTGTTTGGAAATATATAAAATTATATAAGGAAATAGCGCCTGATATTATTTTACACAATGCGATAAAACCAAATATTTATGGAACTATTGCGGCTAAATATTTAGGTATTCCAGTTATTAATAATATTTCTGGTTTAGGAACTTTGTTTATTAAAAAATCAATTTCAACAGTAATTGCAAAACAATTGTATAAGTTTTCTCAATATAAAGCGGACAAAGTATTTTTCCAAAATTCGGATGATTTAAATCTTTTTATCAATAATGGTTTGGTTAAAAAAGAAGTTACTCAACTAATACCTGGATCTGGTGTAGATACAAATTATTTTGTACCTAAAGTGAACAAAAGAAGAAACACTCCTTTTAAGTTTTTATTTGTTGCTCGTTTAATTGCTGATAAAGGTATACGAGAGTATATTGATGCTATTAAGATTCTAAAAAAGAAATATAATGATATAGAATTTACTATTCTAGGGTCTATTTACCAAGCAAATGCTACTTCAATTACCCATGAAGAATTACAAAACTGGGTAAGTAATTTAGGTATTATTCATATACCACATTCAGATCATGTTAAAGAAATTATGCAAGAAGTCGATTGTTTGGTTTTACCTTCTTATAGAGAAGGATTATCAAAAGTTTTAATTGAAGCAAGTAGTTTAGCTATACCAATTATAACTACTGATGTTCCAGGTTGTAGAGATGTGGTGATAGATGGATATAATGGCTTTTTATGTAAGGTTAGTGATGCTAATGATTTAGCAAAAAAAATGGAGAAAACGTATTCATTACATGATAATGAATTATTTATATTAGGTGCTAATGCTAGGAAGAGGGCTGTGGAAGTTTTCGATATCGAAATTATAAATGATATTTATGAAGATGCAATTAATAATATTTTAAATATAAAGAACTAATGAATTATATTATCATTTTATTTGTCCTTTTTGTAATTGAACTTATTTATTTTACAATTGCAGATAAATATAACATTATCGACAAACCAAACGAAAGAAGTTCTCATACCGCTATTACACTTAGAGGAGGTGGCGTAATTTTTTATTTTGGAGCATTAATTTTCTTTATAACTTCTGGCTTTCATTATCCATATTTTTTTCTTGGCTTAACAGCAATTACTGTTGTTAGTTTTTTAGATGATGTGTTTACCTTATCTAATAAGATAAGGTTAGGGGTGCATTTAAGTGCTGTTATATTGCTTTTTTACCAAATTGGTTTATTTGAACTACCTTTTTGGTATGTACCTATTGCCTTAGTGGTAACGATTGGTATTATTAATGCTTATAACTTTATGGATGGTATTAATGGTATTACGGTTTCTAATAGTTTAGCTATTTTAATAGTTTTGGCATTGATTAATAATGAATTTCAATTTGTTGATACTGAAATTATTTATTATACTATTTTAGCTAGCTTGGTTTTCGGTTTCTTTAATTTCCGTAACAAAGCTAAGTGTTTTGCAGGTGATGTAGGGAGTGTTTGTATGGCATTCATTCTTGTTTTTTTAATCGCACTTTTAATGGTTACAACGAGTAATTTAATATATATTTTATTATTAGCTGTTTATGGGGTAGATACTATTTTAACGATTATAAGACGTTTATCTAAAAGAGAAAATATATTTGAAGCGCATCGTTCTCATTTGTATCAATATTATGCCAATGAGAATAAAACCAATCGCTTGGTAATATCTGCTATTTATGGAAGTATTCAATTTCTTATAGGTTTAATCGTAATTTACCTTACTCAGTTTGATAGGTTAACACAATGTATAGGTGCTGTTGTTTTAATATTAATTATTGGTTTTTCGTATTTAGGATTAAAACACCGTCTAATAAAAAAACATAATTTATAATGAAAAATTATATTTTATATGGTTTTGGTGGACATGGAAGAGTTATTAAAGATGCAATTAATAAGCTAGGAGCAACAGTAGTTCATATTTTTGATAACGAACATCCGTACCGCAATGATATTTTTCCAGATGCTGAGTTAATTATAGCTATTGGGAATAACGATATACGTGCAGAAATTGCTTCAGTGGTTCAACATAAACTAGGTATTATTATTCATCCAACTGCTGTTATAGCAACCGATGTTGTTATTGGAGTAGGTACTGTTGTTTTAGCAAATGCAGTGATTCAAACAGGTGCTGTAATTGGAAAAAATTGTATTATTAATGCTAATGTAACTATTGATCATGACGTGCAAATAGCAAATAATGTTAGTATTTATCCAGGTGCATATATTGGTGGAGAAGCAAAAATTACAGAATGTAAAACTATTAATGCTAATTTTGTTGTGCCTCGAAATAGTATTTATTAAAATTAGCTATAATTAGTTTCCGATTGATTCAAATATGGTAGTATAATCATAAACGATACCTATTGTTAAATAAGTTTTTAATAATATATTTAAGAGTATTTCAATATTAAATTTATAAAAAAGTTCATGTTTTTTATAAAGGTATCTTTTTTTAAGTAAAAAAGGAGAAGTAGAAATACTAATTTAACGTTCAGTTTAAATTTAAGAATAAATTTTAAAATTAGTACATGTTACAAACACGTAAACCCTTTAATTAAGTTTTTAAGATAAAAACAGTAAAATTATGTAAAGATAGAAATTAATTATCTGAAGTAGATAGAGTGTTTGGGATAAAAGTTTACTAGTTTTATAAATGGTGCATAGATTATCTGGGTATCTATCATCACTTAATAATAAAATAAAACAAATAGGTTTGTATCAGCCTACAAAAATTTAGCTTAACTTGTGCTGTTTTTTTGTTTGCATATACATACACAGTATAAAACCGTTAAGTTTTACATGCTTATTCCTGAATTTCATTAAAAAAAAGCAAAGACAAAATCAAGTCTTTGCTTTTTCTTTTTAAAGGTATAACAAAAGGGGGGATGCCATACATAATTAAACAATTTTAATTATGCTTAAAGCGGCTGAGTCATAAGCAATCAATTCTTTAAATCCATTAATTTCATTGTAAAAAACAATTTGTACCAAATAAAAGTGAAAGGCTGCCGCATCGGGTGGGCTCTCTGGTGTTAAAACCAAATCAAAGGCTGCATCATGTAATCCAAAATACAATTCTGCACTACGGCTGTTCTGTACTAATAAATCGCTGCCATCAATCCCTAACAAAACCAACTTAAAAGCAACATGGGTAGCAGTTCTTGGAGCAATCAAATCATACATAGGTAAAAAATTAAGTATGCTAGTTTCGCCTGTAGTTTCATCAATAGAAAAGTTTTTCGTTAGCAACGAATAAACTGATGATTTTCCGTAAAAATCAAAGCCGTTTAATAAGGCTTTTCCTTTTGGGCTCACTAACCCTTCACTAACTTGCCTTTGGCCCAAACGGTTTACAGTATCTTCATTTTTTAATTGGTTTAAAATCTTGTTCAACCGCTGTACCCCACGATACGATTTAATGCGTGCCAATTCGGTCTTAATCCCAGAGCGTAGCAAAGCACCAAACTTTGAATAGGCTCCCAATTCACTTTGTAGCAAACGCAACGTGTCAAATTTGGGGTTGGCATTCATTTTCGCTTTGGTCAAAGAAGATTTAGACCGACTTAATCTTCCATAAATTCCTTCTGTGTACGTAACTCCATCTATGGAACCTCTTAAACGTACAATTCCTTGTGTTTTTGCCATGATATTTTCGTTTAATGTGAATAATTACCTAAAAATAGATAACGCTATCTAATAAATAAAAATACCAATAGCCAAGCTACTATAGAAAACCAAAAAAGAATAATTTTTACTCTAATTAACTAAATAAGAATATAAAAAGCCTTAGTGGAGTAAAAAGGCTAATAAATTACCAAAAAAAAATGTGTTTAAATTTGGTCTTGAATGTATTACAATTCGAAATCCAAAACCAACAAAGAAAGAAATAAACGAAGGAAGCGATTCAGCTCTAAGAAAATAATTTTAATATAACGAAGATTGAAAACAGACTAAACTTTAGTACGCATTCTTTTTATAGAAGTTATGAAAATAGAAAAAGAAAAACGCTTGCGTATACAAAGAATTTGTTTTTATAATTTTAAAATAGTAATTTAATATTCTAAAAATGAAATGTTTAAAGTTAAAGTGCACAGCACTAATTTATAGTTCTGTATTATTGAATCATAAACCTCATGAATAAAAATTACTACTTATTAAGTAAATAAAACTACGACTAGCATTAAAAAAGCTTCAACAAACCAATTAAAAACACGTAGTAGTAACGGCAACTACTCGATAAAACCCCGATAAAACCACAACATTATAACAACCCAACGTCCACCCAACCACCATACAAAAACGATCTGGTAACACACCAAACATTTTTAAAATAAAATAGAGAGGGCGCTACCAAAGGAAATCTAAATTCGTACCACAGTTATTGATTCCTTATAAGTATAAAGTAAATTTTAAAACTAAGGCAATGAATCCAAAAGAAAGAATTTTTATAACCGTAAAAGACGTACAAATACTAACAGGTAAAAAACAAAAGGCTTGCTATGCAATTTTGCAAAAAATTAGAGTCTATTTTAATAAAGAAAAGCACCACGCCATCACATTTAAAGAGTTTTACAAATATTTTGGCATCGAATAGTCGAAAACGTTAAGCAAATGCTTGTTTAAAAGAATAAATGATAAACCACATTTTTGAAAACGGTTTATGTTTACCATCAGGTTCAAACTTAACAGATCAAGACCGCGAAAGAATTAGAACTATAGTAAAAAAGGTTTTTAAAAAACATATATAAATCAAACATAAAAAAAAGGAAGTGAATTACTACACTTCCTTTTTTTGCTTAAGAGGTAGGTTAAGCTCCATTTGAAAACAACAAATTTTCTTTTTCATAGCATTTTTTCACAATTTCATAACTTTTGCAAGCCTTAAATTGTGATACAAATATAAAATACTTAAAATAGAATCACATCCCTGATTTCTGCCATTTTTGTAAATATTCATTTTTTGCTATTTTTCAAAATAATTAGTGAATTCAAATAAAATTTCACTTTTAATAAAAGAATCACTAATAGTACAGACAATATAATTTTAAAGTTTGTTTTATTTTTTTGTGTTCCTATATGCATGGGCACTTTTACCTGCATTTCGTTTAAAAAACTTACCAAAGACAGATTGATCTGAAAACTTTAGAGCATTAGAAATCTCCTGAATGCTATTCGAAGGATCTTGTAACATACTTCGGGCTTCAGCAAATAATAAACTTTCAACCATTTTAGAAACGGTTTGTCCAACCGCTTTTTTGGTTATTTTATTTAAGTATTGTGGGGTGATATTTAAATAGGCTGCATAATAATCAACCGATTGTTCATTCATAAAGCTACTCAACAGCAAATTCAAATACTTTTCAAAATAAATTTCTTCATTGTTTTTTTCATGCTCAATTTCAAAACTTAAATTCTTTTCTATAATATTACCTAAATCCAAAAAATAAATTTGTAAAGATTCCAATATCATTTCTTTTGGATACAAATGATCGGTTAATTTAGTCATTTCTTGAACCAGTAATAACCTTCGTGTAATCACTTCGTAATCAGGTTTATTTAACTTAATAAACGGACTTTTATATAGATGTACACTGTATTTCATTTTCTTATAAATCATTTCAGAATTGTACATTTCTTCAATAAAATCAAGACTCATGTACAATAAAACACATTTAAAATTATCTTGTACCTCATTCACCTCAAAAATATGTCCGTAACAAGTAATTCAAATTTATGGACACCATCAAAAATACCCTTTAATAGAACTTTTCCTTGCCAAACCAATTCTTTATTTTCTACATTATTCAAAAATGTAGGTTTAAAAAACCATCATTTTTCCCTTAGGTGTTTTGATATTGACAATAATTTTACTTCCTTCGTCAATAGAACCTCTGATATAAACGGTAAAATTATAATTAAAAATAATGTTTAAAAACAAGTGAAAAAGGCCTCACAGTTTTCCTCGAAACTTTTTAAATACTTTGAAAATTTAAGTATAAAAAATGAAATCGATCATTTACATAAAAAAAAAAATGATTTTTGTTCTTTTGACATGAGAATAAAAGTATCTTTACAAGATTTAAAAAAAAACAAAATTAAATGAAAAACTTAACTAAAAAAAACAAAATTAAATGAAAAACTTAACTAAAAAAAATCTTACCATTTATGATAAATCAATAATTGCTTCAAAACAAGTAGCATTGCGTATAGCGCAAATAATAAATGAAAATAATTCAAAAAGTAAAAAAACTGTTTTGGGCTTAGCTACAGGTAATACTCCTATAATGGTTTATCAAGAGCTGATTCGTTTGCATAAAACTGAAGGACTGAGTTTTAAAAATGTAATTACTTTTAATTTAGATGAGTATTTTCCTATGTTACCTTCTCATCCGCTGAGCTATGCTAATTTTATGGATACCCAATTATTTAATCATATTGATATAAATAGAGAAAATATTCATATCCCAAATGGAAACTTAAATCAAAATGAAATTGATTCCTATTGCAAAGCATACGAAACTAAAATGGACCAAGCCGGAGGTTTAGATTTTCAATTATTAGGAATTGGTAGAACTGGCCATATCGGTTTTAATGAACCCGGTTCAAGCATAAATTCTATTACACGTTTAGTTACCTTAAACCCGATAACCAGAGAAGATGCAATTAATGATTTTGGAGGTATAAATAATGTACCAAAACAAGCTATTAGTATGGGTGTAGAAACTATTTTTAAAGCTAAAGAAATTATGTTATTGGCTTTTTCTGAAAAAAAAGCAGAAATTATTCAAAAAGTAATTGAAGGAGAAATTACTAAAGAAGTACCTGGAAGTTATTTACAAAATCACCCAAATGTTACTTTTATTTTAGATAAAGAAGCTGCTAGTGTATTAAATGAAACAGTTTTAGTATAATAAAACTACGAATAAACATAAATGTCCCATATTTATTAAAATATGTGGACATTTTTTTTTTTAAAAACTTAAAAAATTAATAAAAACATTTTCTAAAATAATGTACTCATTTCATAGTTATGAATAAATCATTGCTATAAAAAATAATTTATACTTCTGCAAAAAATTAGTATAAATAATCATCAATATAACAATTTAATGTATAATAAAAAGCATATTTATTTTTTTTATTTAAAATTTATTTATACTTTTATTATAATTAACATTAAAATTATAATTTATGAAAAAAATTACTTTTTATGCTATCTCTGCATTTTTACTATCTATGAGTGCTCAAGCACAAACTATTATCGCATCTGAAAATTTTGAAACTACTGATGAATATGATATTCCTAACGGATGGTTTAGTGAGAGCGAAGATTTTTATGGTTTTTACAATTCTTATGTTTTTAATTATTATGAAGGTTGTAGTGATATGAATGCGCTTGTTACGAATTTGTATGATGCAGATGAATTACCTTTATTAATTACATCTCCTAACTATACTAATTTAAATGCTGGCGAAAAACAAGTGAGTTACCAATTACGTATTTTTGATTATTATGATGAAATTCCAGTTGATTATAATTTTGGTACATTAACCCTTTCATATTCTATTAATAACGGTACAGATTGGGTTGTATTAGGAGAAGTTACAAACGATAATTATACACCTTCTTTTAATTGCGAAACCATCTCTTACACCATTCCTGCTGCTAATATTTTAGCAAATAGTAGTTTAAAATTCAAATGGACAAGTACATATTCAGGTTTTGAAGACTATGAAATTTTAATTGATAATTTTGTTTTAAGCGAAAATGATGAAACTGCATCTAATATAGATTTAGATAAAACTCAATTGAAAATTTATCCTAATCCAGTAACAGATTTATTGAACGTTGAATATGAAAATGTAATTTCTAGATTAGCTATTTTTGATTTGTTAGGAAGAAAAGTTGGAGAATTTACAACAGACAATAAAACGAATACTGTAGATGTCTCTTATTTAACAACCGGAACTTATTTGTTACAGATAGAAACTGAAAATAACGAAAAGTCTACTATTAAATTTATTAAAAAATAAAAATATTTAACAAAAAAAGGTCTTCAGATGAAGACCTTTTTTAAAGATTAGAAATCAATTCTAATTTAAAAATTTCTTCCTGAAGAACATCTAAACTATCAACTTGTAAATTTAAAGTTCGCTTTTTTAAGATTTGATAAGGTATTCCTGGATTAAAATATAATTGATACTCGTTCTTTTCATGAACATCAAAAATTGATTTATTTATAAGTTCTGAAGTGGTTTCCTGCTTCATACTTAAAAGGAAATCTTTAATCGCTTCTTTAAAAGATTCTTCTTTTAAGTGTATGTTTTCCTCTATGATACATGAATTATTTTCAAAATCAATTTCTTTAAAACTTAATTTTGCATCTGCATATAAAGGTTTATCATTAATAATATTAGAAAATTCTTGCTCATATTCAATAGGAGATTGTATGTCTATTTCATATCCTAATAAAAAATGAAGGTTACTTATTTCTTTTAGAATTAAATTTTGAACAGTTTCGCTATTTGAATATAATTTAAATATAGGTTCAAATAAATAATTTAGCTCTTCTATTTTTTCAGTGGTTCTATTTTTAAAACTATTCAGCATTTCAGCTAAAATAAATTGAGTAGATTTAGATGCTTTTTCTGAATTAAGAATAGATTTAATTTCCCCAAATTCATCTGTTTGATATATAACTTTTTGAAAATTCATTTTCTTAAAAAGCTCTAATAAAGTTTCATTATTATCAAATAATTGTAATGCTTTTTTCTGATAAGTATCAACTATTTGATCTGTATATGACCACTGAATGGTATATGAAGTAGCAGTAGCTTCTAAAACTTTAAAATTAGCAATGTATTGACTTGAATCGTTTTTTATTAATTCTTGATCTCGCCACTCTTTTTTACTTTTAGATATTTTAAAATTATAACTGTCCCCAACTTCCCAATAGGCAACAAATGTTAATTTGGTTGAATCTGTTTGGCTATAAACAGAAAAACAAACTACTAAAAGTAAATAAAGAAAAGTTCTCATGTTTATAAATCGGTTAAATTATCTTGTAGCATTTTTATTTCGTCACGTAACTTAGCGGCTTGCATAAAATCCAATTCTTTTGCAGCTTTTTCCATAGCTTTTCGTTTCTCTCGAATTGCTTTTTCAATATCTTTTGCATTGTTATAATTTACAATCGATTCAGCTGCAATCTGTAAGTTATCTTCTTGATTATAGTTACCTGCTTTCCCTGAAATAGCACGACTCATACTATCATCTATTTTCTTATTTAATGCTTTAGGAACCATATTGTGTTTTTCGTTATAAGCCATTTGTTTTGCTCTTCGATAACTGGTTTCATCGATAGTTTTTTTCATACTATCTGTAATTTTATCTGCATACATAATGGCCTTCCCATTTACGTTTCGCGCAGCACGACCTACGGTTTGAGTCAACGAACGGGCACTACGTAAAAAACCTTCTTTATCAGCATCTAAAATGGCAACCAAAGAAACTTCAGGTAAATCTAAACCTTCACGTAGTAAGTTTACACCAATAAGAACATCAAATAAACCTTTACGTAAATCTTGCATGATTTCTACACGTTCTAAAGTATCAATGTCTGAATGTATATAACGACAACGAATTCCAACCTTAGTAAAATATTTAGCCAATTCTTCGGCCATACGTTTCGTTAATGTGGTAACTAAAACACGTTCATCAATCTCAACGCGTTGGTGTATTTCTTCTATTAAATCATCAATTTGATTTTCGCTTGGGCGAACTTCAATAATCGGATCTAACAAACCAGTAGGACGAATAATTTGCTCTACATAAACACCTTCAGATTTCTGTAATTCATAATCTGCTGGAGTTGCCGAAACAAAGATTTCTTGATTTTGTAAAGCTTCAAATTCTTCAAACTTTAACGGACGGTTATCCATTGCGGCAGGTAATCTAAATCCGTATTCAACTAAATTTTCTTTTCTTGAACGGTCGCCACCATACATGGCATGAACCTGAGAAACAGTAACGTGACTCTCATCAATTACCATTAAATAATCTTTCGGGAAATAATCTAATAAACAGAACGGACGCGTACCAGGTAAACGTTGGTCTAAATAACGAGAATAATTTTCGATTCCTGAACAATATCCTAATTCACGTATCATTTCCAAATCAAAATTGGTGCGTTCTTCTAAGCGTTTGGCTTCTAAATGTTTTCCTATTTCTTTAAAATAATCTACTTGTTTAACTAAATCTTGTTGAATCTCCCAAATAGCGTTTTGCAATATATCTGGAGAGGTTACAAACATATTAGCAGGATAAATATTTAGTAAAGGGAAACGTTCGATAACTTTAGAAGTGTCTTTATCAAAACTTTCTATTTCTTCAATCTCATCTCCAAAAAAATGAATGCGATACGGATCATCTGCATAACTTGGGAAAATTTCTACAGTATCGCCTTTTATTCTAAAATTACCATGTGTAAATTCAGCTTCAGTACGAGCATATAAACTCTGTACCAAACGATGTAAAAGTTTCGTTCGACTTATTTCTTGATCGCGTTCTAAAGTAATTACGTTTTTTTGAAATTCAACCGGATTTCCAATACCATATAAACAAGAAACGGATGCTACAACTAAAACATCTCTTCGGCCAGAAAGTAGGGAAGAAGTAGTGCTTAAACGAAGCTTTTCAAGCTCTTCATTAATAGATAAATCTTTTTCAATATAAGTTCCGGTAACCGGTAAATATGCTTCTGGTTGATAATAATCATAATAAGAAACAAAATATTCAACGGCATTGTTTGGGAAAAACTGCTTAAATTCAGAATACAACTGAGCTGCCAAGGTTTTATTATGTGCTAAAACTAAAGTTGGTCTTTGTACTTCTTGAATGACATTTGCAACCGTAAAAGTTTTACCAGATCCGGTAACTCCAAGCAAGGTTTGAAATTGTTCATTACTATCAATTCCTGCAACTAATTTTTGAATTGCCGCAGGTTGATCACCTGTTGGTTTATAATCTGATTTTATTTGAAATCCCATAGTTTATCTTAATTATCACAAAATTACGACATTGTATTTGAAATTAAAAGCAAGTTTAATTTTCTAAAAAAATGATATAAATAAAAGAGTTACTAAATTAGTAACTCTCTTCTAAATAAAACTAATGTAAACTAAACAAACACTTTAAATTATTTTACAATCTCTCTGGTTAACCAACCTTTTTTACCTGCAGTTAAAATTGCATAAGGGGTAATCCAGAATAAGGTAAAAGTGTAAAAAATACTATAAGTATAAAACCATAATGATTCTAAGAAATTATACTTTCTTGCATAAAGAATAACCTGTATACTTGAAAATATAAAAATACCAAAGAAAGTTGATGTTAAAAATAATATTGGATTTGTTAGGATTAAATAAAACATCAATAAAGTAAATGGTATTGCTAAAATTACTTTAATCCATTGGTTTATTAATAAAAAACGTGGAGCAAATTTAGATTCACTTCTAAAGTTAGAAAATGCAAATTTAGTCATTTCAATGTTTTCTCTCACATTACTACGTTCCCAACGAATGAACATTTTATTTAATTGCTTGTAATTCTCAGGACTATTAGTATACACAAATGAATTTTTTTGAAACAAGACATGCATGCCTTGCTTAAGAATCATATTTGTTAAAGCGCGATCTTCTCCAATATCTGATGCTTTACCCATAAACTTTTGATTAATCCAATCTTCAACACAATTCAAAACAGCTGTTCTTCTGTAAGCAGCTAAGGCTCCAGGCGTACATAAAACAGATCCTGTTACACTTTGAGCAGAACGAATAAATTCAAAACTAAATACAAATGTAACATTTAACATTTGCGGAATAATGCCTTGCTTTTTGTTTAAAACGCGAACATTTCCTCCAACAGCTCCACAATTTTCATTTGTAACAAAAGGTGAAACTAAATTTCTTAGAGTATCTTTTTTAACAATCGAATCACTATCAACAGTTACAAAAACATCACCTTTTCCTGTTTTAAAGCCATGATATAAAGCATGACGTTTTCCCATATTTTTAGGTTGTTGATAAATGTCAATACGATCACCTAATTCTTTTTTTGCTTCTAACATCCATTGCCAAGTATCGTCTTTAGAACCATCGTCAATAGCAAATATTTGTAATTTTTCTTTAGGATAATCGTTCGCAACCAAACTACGAAGTGTATCTAAAACTAATTTCCCTTCATTATAAGCCGGTACAATTACGGTACAAGTTGGTAATTCCTCATCTGATACAGATTCGATTACTTTATATTTAGCATAACAATACAAAATATAAAAGATGAATACAATTTGATAGATTAATAAACTATATGATAAATACAATAATATTTGTCCCCAAACAGATTTTGAACGTGTAAAACGTAAAGCTTCAAAATCACTTTGAAGATAATAGATTAAAAACAAACTGATTATAATACTAAATGTAGTTACAAAAAAAATCAAGTAGTCTTTTGATTTAAATGTACTTCGATCTAACTTATTAAATAAATTAGAATTGAACTTATTTAGTTTATCTGTTTGAGAAATGGCATTTTCGTTTAAATGGAATTTTTCTAACATTGAGATATATTTTGAAAGATTGATATTTTTCTAATAAGAATTCAATCAAAACAATCCAAATGTTATTCCTTTTAAACATATACTTGTAAATCAATAAGATACAAATTTTAACTTTTGTGGAAAAGTGTAGAAATTTCACCACTTTGGGAAATTAAAAAACCTCATGTACTTTAACATGAGGTTTGATATTATATTTTTTTCGCAACATAATCACTTTCATTTCCTAAACGATCAACTGCTTTTATTGCAACTGTATTTAGTTTTTTACCGTTTTTATAAAGTAAAAGATCTGCAGTACTTTCGTACGATTTTAAGATATCTATTTCCCATTGGTCACCATATCTTTTATATAAAATCCATTTATTTATATTTGAAGTTTCATTAGTAGTCCAACGGATTTCAGATTTTTCTCTAAAACTTCGAATACTTAACTCAGGTTTATTTAAAGGTTCTGTTTCAATCCAAGAAAGTGCTGGTACAAGAGCTTTTTCTTTATAAACATCATTCTTTAAACTCTTCATCAATTTAGGATTTTGTGTTAATCCAGCCATACTGTAATGAACAACTCCAACATTTTTATTTAAAATGTCTTTAGAAACTTTAATCTGATTAGTAATTTCTACTGCTTTATCATCTGCTTTAACTTCAACAGTATTTAAACCAGGCCACAAATGTCTACCTTGAGTATTTTCATCATTCCACCATTCTAATAGTTTTGTAAAACTTTGGCGTTTTGAATCGATAGGCCAATACAATTGAGGAGTAAAATAATCTACCCAACCTTTGTTTAACCATAGTTTTGCATCTGCATAAAGCTCATCATACTGTGACATTCCTGTAATTCCTTCAGGATAACCTGGTTTCCAAATTCCAAATGGGCTGATTCCAAATTTAACGTGTTTCTTCTCTTCTTTAATTTCTTTATAAATACGTTCAATAAACAAGTTTACATTATGTCTTCTCCAATCTGCACGAGATAAATTTCCTCCAGATTTTTTATAAGTGTTCCAAGTTTTATGGTCAGGAAAATCAGCTCCTCCATTATAGGATGCATAGGGATAAAAATAGTCATCAAAATGAACACCATCAATATCGTATCTTTTTACAATATCTTTAACTACCTCAGAAACATGATTTTGAGTCTTTTTATTTGAAGGGTCAAACCAATACATACCATTTTTTAAACGTACAATTTCATCAGTCATTTTTGAAGCCATCGCGTTTGAATTAATTTTTCCACCGTTGGAATGATGTGCTCTATACGGATTTAACCAAACATGTAATTCCATTCCGCGTTTGTGCGATTCTTCGATCCAATATTGTAAAGGATCATAGAAAGGTTCTGGAGTTTTTCCAATTTCACCTGTTAAGAAATAGGACCACGGCTCTAATTTACTATGATAAATTGCATCAGCTGAAGGTCGAACTTGAAGTATAACAGCGTTAAAGTTCATTTCTTGTAGCATATCTAACAGTTGTAAAGCTTCAACTTTTTGTTCAAATACAGTTAAATTTCTTTTAGAAGGCCAGTTTATGTTTGCAACAGTAGCAATCCAAACGCCTCTGAACTCACGGTTTACTTCAGGAAGATCAACAACAAAATTTGAAAATTCACTAAAATTAACTTCTTGTGGACTTTTTATAATATAATTCTCATTCGTTGCATTGAGTTTTTTAATATCATTTTTATGCGCAGCACAAGACATAACAGTTAAGGCAAAAAAGCCAATGACAGTTGATATTTTAAATAATCTAGATTTCATTACAATAATAATAATGTCAAAAATACTAAGTTAGATGAATTAAATTATTCTTTTTTGAAGATACTTTTAAATTTTGAATCGTTTTTTTAATTTTGAAGAAATAATATAAATCACATGTATAGAAAAATCTTAATATTATCATTAGTTTTTCAACTTTTTAGTTGTAATTCTTCTAAAACCGAAAGTGATAACACATACGAAATCAATAATATAGAAACAACAACCTTAATTTCACCAAGTAAATTTGATTCTATTATTAAGAATAAATCGAATGCTGTAGTTATTGATGTACGCACTTCCGAAGAATTTTCAAAAGGTCATTTAGAAAACGCTTTAAATTTAGATTGGAAAGGAACTGAATTCAATAATCAATTAGAAGCAATAGACAAAAACGAGACTATTTTAATTTATTGTTTAAGTGGAGGTAGAAGTGCCAAAGCTGTAGAAGCATTAAAAGCTAAAGGATATAATAATATTATTGAATTAGAGGGAGGAATTATGTCTTGGAGAAAAGAAAATTTACCTGAAGTTATCTTAGAAAAAAAATCTGAAGGTATGACTTTAGCTGATTATCAAGTTTTATTAGATTCTGAAAAATTGGTATTGGTAGATTTTAATGCAGTTTGGTGTGCACCTTGTGTCAAAATGAAACCAATTTTAGAAAAAATTGAAAAAGACTATAATGATAAAGTTTCTATAGTTAAGATTGATGTTGATGAACATTCTAATTTAGCTAAAGAATTAGGTGTAGTTGGTTTACCTGTTTTAAAACTTTATAAGGATAAAGAACTAATTTGGGAACACAAAGGTTTTGCAAATGAAACTACAATTGTAAATCAATTAAAATAAAAAAGTCCTCAAAATTGAGGACTTTTTTATTTTCAAGAAATATATCATTAATATTAAAAGCTTAAATAAATTAAAAAAGCTATTACTAATACAAATATTAATGCTATCCCTTCATATCTATTATTTTTAAAATTTTCTCCCATTTTTCATTCATTTGTATTAATAAGTTTACAATTTACTCAATTATATAATAATAGCATACATTTAAGTGTTAAAAAAAATACTTTTTAAGCATTTTGAAATTTTTTATAGAAAAACATTCAATTCTTTAAAAAAGTATTACAAAAATTAAGAATAAACTATTGAGGTAAAAAAATTGCATTTCTTTTTTACGAATTGTATATTTGGCAAGCTATTTAATAAAATAGATAATTTTAATATCTTTTATATGAAATTCGGAATAATTAAAGAAGGTAAAATTCCTACAGATAAACGAGTAGTTTTTTCACCTAATGCCTTAAATAAATTTAAAAATACATATCCAGAAGCTGAATTATTTGTTGAATCTTCTGATATTCGAGTTTTTTCAGACCAAGCTTATAATGATGCTGGTTTTGAAGTTACAAACGATATTACTAATTGTGATATACTTTTTGGAGTTAAAGAAGTTCCTGTTGAACAATTGATTCCAAATAAAACCTATTTCTTCTTTTCACATACAATAAAAAAGCAACCTTACAATAAGCAATTATTACAAGCTTGTATCGCTAAAAATATTACTCTAATAGATCATGAAACTTTAATAGATCAAAATAATGTTCGTTTAATTGGCTTTGGAAGATACGCTGGAATTGTAGGTGCTTACAATACCATGCGTGCTTTTGGTATTAAGTACGAATTATTTAGTTTAGTAAAAGCAGAAAAATTAGGAAGTAAAAAAGATTTAATAGAACGTTTGAAAAAACCATTTATGCCACCTGTAAAAATTGTTTTAACCGGAACGGGAAAAGTTGGAATGGGTGCTAAAGAGCTTTTAGATGACGTAGGTTATAAAATGGTAAATATCGATAAATTCTTAAATAATGATTTTGACGAACCTGTTTATGTTCAATTGGATGTACAAGATTATTATAGAAGAAAAGACGGTAAAACAGCATCAAAATTAGATTTTATCACAAATCCAAACGATTATGAATCGGATTTCGAAAAGTTCTCTCAAGTTGCAGATATCGTTATTGCAGGGCATTTTTACAAAGATGGTTCTCCAAAAATCATAACTAAAGAAATGCTTAATGCTCCTTTAAATCAAGTTAAAGTTATTGGTGATATTTCTTGTGATATTAATGGCCCAATTGACTCTACTTTAAGAAGTTCTACAATCGAAGAACCATTTTATGGATATTATCCTCGTGAAAATAAAGAAGTTTCTTTAGATCATCCAGCTGCAATAACAGTTATGGCAGTTGACAATTTACCTTGTGAATTACCAAAAGACGCAAGTGAAGGCTTTGGAGAAATGTTTTTAGAAAATGTTATTCCTGCTTTCTTTAACGGTGACAAAGATGAAATTTTAAAACGTGCTACAATCTGTACAAGCGGAAAACTTACAGAACGTTTTTCTTATTTACAAGATTATATAGAAAACTAAAAAAAAGCTCGAGTTAATTAACTCGAGCTTTATTGTTATAAATTTAATCATCGTATTCCTCGTTATCTTCATCATCTTCGTCAGAATCTTCCATTTCATATTCATAAAATGAAAATAATGAAGAGCCGTATTTTCTATTGGATGTAAAACGTTCTAAATGATCCATTTTAGTATGTGGAGAATGTTCAATAATTAATAAACCATCGTCTTCTAATAATTCGTTTTCAAAAACTAAATTAACTATTTTTTCAAAATCTTCTTGAGAAAAATCATAAGGCGGATCTGCAAAAATTACGTCAAATTTAGCTTTGCTTCGTTCTAAAAATTTAAAAACATCAGATTTCACAGCTGTAATATCCATTTCAAATTCCTGAGCTGTTTTTTTGATGAAATTCACGCATCCTAAATCTTCATCAACTGAAGTGATCGGAGTAGCACCACGCGAAGCAAATTCGTAACTAATATTTCCCGTTCCTGAAAATAAATCCAATACATTTAATTCAGTAAAATTAAACTGATGATTTAAGATATTAAACAACGATTCTTTACTTAAATCTGTTGTTGGGCGAACTGGTAATTTTTTTGGAGCTACTATACGGCGTCCTTTATATTTTCCTGAAATGATTCTCATGAATGTAATAAAATAAAATTGTTTTTGAACTGTTCTTTGTTTTCAACTAATGCTTCTGTAATAACATCAATTTCTATGATCTGAACATTTCTTATATAATTATAAATCATTTGATAATTCAAATCGTCTTTTTCAATAGATCCGAATAAGTAAATAGGTGTATTTTCTGGGTTAAGCTTTAATTGTTCGTAAGTAAATAAAATATAATAAATGAAATCTTCTGGCGTTTGAATTTCAAAACTATTAAACAAAATTAATTTTCCATTTTCACTTACAACTAACTCAAACTGATTGTTTGAAACATTACAATAAACAGCTTTTTCTTGTTTTTGATTGGTTTCAAATAAAACATATTCAACCAAATTATTTGCTAGATGTTTGTAATTAAAAGCTCCGAATTGATCAATAAAAAAGTTATTGTACGCAACATAAGGGACGTAAACGTTTTTCATTTTGTATAATTCTAATTCGTCATAAGTAAAATAATCTGTTGAAAATACCTTGGTATTAAACTGCAAATAACTACCTAAAGCGCGTTCATCAAAATAGGTATCAGGTACAAAAGTGTTTAAATTATTTTCATGAAGAATTAAAATATCATCATAATTAACTTGTAAAAGCTCATTCTGACTGAAAATTGTTTCTAATTGATCTTCTAGCGATCCTAAAGTATTTATAGGAATGCTTTTGAAATGTGAGATTTCATTAGAAAACTGATTCTTCACACAAAAAGTAAAATTTTGTAATGAAACCTGAATGATTAATTTCTTGAATTTAGTGCCAGTCATATTTATATACGATACAATTGAAAGCAAATTTACAATTATTTATCGATAATTTCTTATATCAATGAAATACATCTTATCTTTGTTTGTACTATTTTTTAGCTATGACACAGACTGAGTTTTACCATATTTTAAAAGATCAATTTCCGTTTGAAACCACTTTAAAACAGGACATTTTTCTTGATAAAATTTCCGATTTCGTTACCAATAATAAAACAGATGAGCTTTTTATTTTAAAAGGATACGCCGGAACTGGTAAAACAACATTGATTTCTAATTTAGTAAATCAGTTAAAACACGTAAACAAAAAATACGTAATGTTGGCGCCAACGGGTCGTGCTGCCAAAGTGATTTCTAACTACGCCAATCAGCCTGCATTTACCATTCATAAACGAATTTATTATCCTAAAAAAAATAAAACCTCTGGAGTTGGTTTTACCATGCAGGCGAATAAATTCAAAAACACCATTTTTATTGTCGATGAATCTTCTATGATTTCAGACATGGCAAATGAAACCAATATGTACACACACGGTTCACTTTTAGATGATTTGATGTACTATGTATATTCTGGTGTGAATTGTAAAATGATTTTGGTAGGAGATACAGCGCAGCTTCCGCCGGTTCATATGGAAGTTAGTCCGGCTTTGGATATTGATAAAATGAGCTTGAATTTTAATATGAACGTTTCACATATCGAATTAGATGAAGTGATGCGACAAGAATTAGATTCGGGAATTTTATACAATGCTACCAATTTGCGTGAGCTTTTAGGTTCACCTTTTTTCGATGCTTTCCAGTTCGATATAAAACCGTTTAAAGATATTGTTCGTTTGCAAGATGGATATGAAATTTTAGATGCCATTCATGATGCTTATGCGAAGAATGGTACGGAAGAAACTGCTTTCATAGTTCGTTCAAACAAAAGAGCCAATCAATACAACCAGCAAATTCGAATGAAAATTTTGGATAACGAAAGTGAGATTTCTGCTGGCGATTATGTAATGGTTGTAAAGAATAATTACTTTTGGTTGAAAGATCAACAAGCTACAACAGATTTTATTGCAAACGGAGATATTTTAGAAATTCAACAAATTTATAAGATTATTGAGCTTTATGGCTTCAGATTTGCTTCTGTAAAAGTGCGCATGATCGATTATCCAGATTTAAAACCTTTCGATACCATTGTGTTTTTAGATACTTTGGTTTCAGAATCGGCATCGCTTTCGTACGAAGAAACCAATCGTTTGTATCAAGAAGTTTTATTAGATTATGAAGATGAGATTTCGCAATACAGAAAGCTTCAAAAAGTAAAAGAAAATGAATATTTTAATGCGTTACAAATTAAGTTTGCTTATGCTGTAACCTGTCATAAATCGCAAGGTGGACAATGGAATACCATTTTTATTGAACAACCTTATTTGCCAGATGGTATTTCTAAAGAATATATTCGTTGGCTATATACGGCGATGACACGTGCTAAAGAAAAATTATATTTAATAGGATTTAAAGATGAATTCTTTGAAGAATAACTTTAAGTTCAAATAAATTCAATAATAATTAAAGATAAAATGAAAATAATTGCTGTTATACCTGCGCGTTATGCGTCTACTCGTTTTCCTGCCAAACTAATGAAAGATTTAGGTGGGAAAACGGTTATTTTAAGAACTTACGAAGCTGCTAAAAATACCCAACTTTTTGATGATGTTTTTGTGGTTACCGATTCGGATATTATATTTAAGGAAATAGAATCGAACGGAGGAAAGGTAATTATGAGCATCAAAGAGCATGAAAGTGGAAGTGATAGAATTGCCGAAGCCGTTGAAAACATGGATGTTGATGTGGTGATTAATGTACAAGGTGATGAACCTTTTATTAATAAAGAAGCTTTGCAAAGTTTGGTTGAAACCTTTAAAACAGACGTTGATGCTAAAATTGATTTAGGTTCTGTGATGTACGAAATTTTTGAAAAAGAAGAAATTCAGAATCCGAATAACGTTAAAGTAGTTGTTGATCAGAATAATTTTGCTTTATATTTTTCGCGTTCAGTAATTCCTTATCCTCGTGAAGAAAATGTTGGTGTGCGTTATATGAAACACATCGGAATTTACGCTTTTAGAAAATCGGCTTTGATGGATTTTTATACCTTACCAATGCAAAGTTTAGAAGCTTCTGAAAAGCTAGAGCAATTACGTTATTTAGAATACGGAAAACGTATTAAAATGATTGAAACAAATAAAGGTTCCATTGGAATTGATACGCCTGAAGATTTAGAAAAAGCGAAACAATTGTTAGTTTCAATGTAATTAGAAAATAAAATTATGAAGAAAATATTAAGTATATTAGTATTTGCTGTTAGTTTATTGGTCGTAAGTTGCGGTATTAAAGATCAAAAAAATGAAATTGAGAATTTATCAAAATGTAAATTTCAAATAAAATCGTTTAAAGAAGTTAGTATTGCCGGAACTCCTTTGCAAAAAATTATAGATAAAGGAAGTTTAGATATTACGCGTTTACCAAACATTGCAATTGCAGCTTTACAGCAAAATATTCCGTTAACAGGAATTGTGAATTTAGAAATTTCTAATCCTACAAAAAGTAAAGCTTCTATTAACGAATTTGATTATATTATTTTATTTGAAAATCAAGAACTAGCAAGTGGAGTAGTAGATCAGGTAATTAATGTTCCTGCAGATGAAACAACTGTAGTTCCATTAAAAATTAAAGGTGATATTTATAATATGATTTTTGGTAATGATAATGCTTTATTAAATTTTCTTTTGGGAGATAATTCATCTAAAGCAAACTTTACCATTAAAGTAAAACCAACTTTTGTTATTGCAGGTCAGAAAATTAAATATCCTGGATATATTAGTATAGATAAACAATTAAGTAGAGAAATTCTGTTTAAATAAGCAAAAAGCCTTTTCAAATTGAAAAGGCTTTTTTTATTTATTGTGCACTCGTTGCAATTACAAATTTTAAATTATTTTTAACTCCTATCTGTAAAACATCAACTAAATCTTGTACTTGTAAATTGTAGGGAATTCTTACCACTACAGTTTGTTCTTTACTTGGGTCTAATTTTGATAATAAATTCGTTTCTAAATTATCAAAAGACGTTAATTCTTTATCTATAAAAAACTCTTTATTTTCTGTAACTGATAAAGTAATTAATTGTTTGTTGGTTTTTTCTGTAGATTCTGCTTTAGGAAGCGCCATCTTAATTACATTCGGATTTGCTAAGGTTGAAATAATTATGAAAAACAATAACAAGAAAAACATAATATCACTCAACGAAGAAGTTGCAATTTCCGCATTAAATCGTTTATTTCGTTTGATTGCCATTTGGTCTCTGAATTATATTAATGAATGCTAAAATATCTTTTTGAATGTTTAAAGCAAAACTATCAATTTTACCATTTAACAAATGGTAAGCCGCATAGGCAATAATTCCTACAATTAAACCAGCTCCACTACTAATCATTTTTTCGTATAAACCTCCAGAAATATTAGCAATAGAAATATTTTCTGTAATAGAGATATTATAGAAAATTTTAATTACTCCGGCGATTGTACCAACGAAACCAAGGGTAGGAGCAATTCCTCCGATTAAACCTAAATGATTCATTCTTTTTTCCATCTGAGCAATTTCAATATTTGTCACCTTTTCCATATTTGATTCAATTTCTGCAATAGGACGACCAATAGTTAAAATTCCTTCTTCTAAAACATGTGCTGTTGCATTATCTTCTCTACGAACGGTAGAAGAAGCTAAATCTAAATTACCAGCATTTAATTGTGTTCTAATTTCAGAAATTAAATGTGGCGTTTTTTTAGCCATTTTGTTAATGTAAAATAATCTCTCAAAAACTAAATAAATAGTATAAATTAATAATAAAACAATTGGAATAAGGAAAAATCCACCTTTTAAAGCAAATTCAAAAAGTGACATTTCTTTATCAGTAGTTATGTTACTAATTACACTTCCTGCAGCTTGTGTTAACGTATCGTTTTGAGCTTGTAAAACAAATCCAATCATAATTTATTTAGTTTTTAATAAAAAAATGTTTCAATTTTGTGATTTCATTCTTTTTGTAAAGAAATGAATTTTAAAATCCAAATATAGAAAATAATTCCAACTTTAATTAAGTAGGTACAACCTATTTTAAAACTATTTTTTTAGTGGTTTGAAGTTGGTAAAACAATATAATTTATGACTTATACTGAAACTTTAAATTGGATGTTTAACCAGCTTCCAATGTATCAGAAAATTGGTTCAACTGCTTATAAAAAAGATTTAACTAATACTTTAGCTTTAGCTGAATATTTAAATCATCCAGAAAATAAATTTAAAAGTATTCATATTGCTGGTACAAACGGAAAAGGCTCAACTTCTTCAATGATTGCTTCGATTTTACAAGAAGCGGGTTACAAGGTAGGATTATACACTTCGCCACATTTAAAAGACTTTAGAGAACGAATTAAAATTAATGGAATTGAAATTTCTGAAGAATTCGTGGTTAATTTCATAAATGAAAATAAAAACTTTTTTGAAGAAAATCAACTTAGTTTTTTTGAAATGACTGTTGGTTTAGCATTTGATTATTTTGCCAAACAACAAGTTGATGTTGCTATTATCGAAGTAGGGTTAGGTGGAAGATTAGATTCAACAAATATAATAACTCCATTACTTTCTATAATTACAAACATCGGATTTGATCATGTAGCAATTCTTGGTGATACTTATGAAAAAATAGCCTTTGAAAAAGCTGGAATCATAAAACAAGACACTCCAGTTGTAATCGGACAATATATTCCAGAAACTAAACCGGTATTTATTAATAAAGCCAAAGAAACAAATAGTGAAATTATATTTGCTTCAGATTTAATTTTACCTGAAGTTGAATCAGATTTAAAAGGTAATTATCAATTTCATAATAAAAAAACGGTTCAAGCAAGTATTGGTGTGTTAAGAAGCTTTTTTACAATTTCTGAACAAGATGAAATTAATGGTTTTAAAAAAGTTATAAAAAACACCAACTTACAAGGACGTTGGCAAATTTTAAATAAAAAACCGTTAATTGTTGCAGATACAGCTCATAATAAAGACGGCTTAAAGATTGTTACAGAACAAATATTTCAGCAAGAATTTGAAAATTTATATATTGTTTTTGGTGTCGTTAATGATAAAGATTTAGCAGAGATATTAACCTTAATTCCTAAAAAAGCAACATACTTTATTGCTAAACCTGATGTACCAAGAGGCTTAGAAGTTGAAGTATTAGCAGAACAAATGAAAATTAATGGTTTTAATTATGTTATCTGTAATTCTATTCCAGAAGCATTTGCTAAAGCTAAAAATATTGCAAAACCAGACGATATGATATATGTTGGCGGGAGTACTTTTGTTGTTGCAGAAGTTTTATAATTTTTTTTTATAAAAATTTTTGGACATTAAAAAAAGCTTTTTATATTTGTAATCAGAAATCAATTCTCGATTAGAAAGGGCGATTAGCTCAGTTGGTTCAGAGCATCTCGTTTACACCGAGAGGGTCGGGGGTTCGAATCCCTCATCGCCCACAATAACATCCTATTTCTTTTTTAAGAAGTAGGATTTTTTTATTTACTAAAATTTAATTAACTACTATTGTTTTTTATTTACTATTTTTAGTAATTTGTTGTGTTAATATTATTTAAAACTTAAAATAATAAACCAACTAAAACTTAATACATGAATAACATCGTTAATTGTAATTTTAGTGAATGTAAAGCTTCATTATTATATTTACCTACCTTTTTATTATTATCCATTTTAGCCTTTTTAGGTTCGCGGAATTTACTAAGCAATGAAGCTTATGTTAACTTCCAAAAAGATTTCTTTCTTTACTTTAATTCTGAACTTTCAAAATACCCAAGTACATTAGATAATTTAACTCAATTTGGTGATGCTTTAATAATATTATCCTTTGTAGCACTTTTATTAATTTATGCTCCAAAAGTTTGGGAAGCTTTAATAACTGCTTCTATTGTTTCGGCTATATTGGTTGGAATTTTAAAACCTCTGTTTGGAATTCAAAGACCTGCTGCAGCTTTCGGAATTGAAAATCTTCATGTAATTGGTAGAGTTTTAAGAGGAAATAATAGCTTTCCTTCAGGACATTCGGTAACAGTATTTACAGTTTTAACAGTAATTCTATTTGCTTTTATGCCAAAGAAAACTACAAATCAAATTATTTGGTCTGTAAGTATTTTTAGTTTAGGAATAATACTTATTCTAACAAGGTTAGGAGTAGGAGCACATTACCCTCTCGATGTAACTGTTGGTGCAATTGTTGGTTATATCTCAGCTATTTTAGGCTTAGTTATTAATAAGCGTTACAATATTTGGACTTGGATTGGACAAAAAAAATTCTATCCTGTATTTATTGTTATCTTTTTATCTTGTAGTATTGTTATGTTTTTTAAAATTCTGCAGACAAATTTAATTGTATTCTATTTTGCTTTTTTAAGCTTATTAATTTCTTTATTTATAATCACCCTTCGTTATGTTAAAAAATAGTTTTAAACTATCACAATTTGTATTAATAATTTGCATCTTAAATTTATTATTTTTTCATTTTCCTTTTTTTAATTATATTTTTTCTAATATAGATTACACTTCTTTTAGTGGCGCATTATTATGTTTAAGTATGTTAGTTCTGGTAGTTTTAGCTAACTATTTTGTTTTTTACATATTGTTTTTTATTTCGAGAAGATTTGGAAAGGTATTTACTATTTTAACCTTTTTAATTAATAGCGTTTCTGTATATTTTATCAATACTTACAATGTAATTATTGACGAAAGCATGATCGGAAATATTTTAAATACAAACTTTGATGAATCAAGTAGTTTTTTTTCTTTTAAACTAATAATCTATTTATTATTTTTTGGAATACTTCCAAGTATTTTTGTTTGCAAAGTCAATATTCAAAAAATTAATTTTAAAAAATTCATCGTTCAAACTGCAATTAATTTGGGACTAATCATTTTAATTGTAGTCGCTAACGCTTCTAATGTTTTATGGATTGATAAAAATTCAAAAGTGGTTGGAGGACTTGCAATGCCTTGGTCTTATGTTGTAAATACGCCTTTATTTTATATTCATCAGGCTAAAAAAAATAAAAAAGAAATTATTTTGCCAGATGCTACAATTACAAACAATAAGAAATCAGTTGTTGTGTTAGTAATTGGAGAATCTGCACGTAAAGCAAATTTTTCATTATATGGTTACGGAAAAAACACTAATCCACTTTTATCAAAATTAGAAAACGTTTATAATTTTGATGCAACTTCATGCGCAACCTATACAACAGCTGGACTTAAATGTATTTTAGAACATGAGAATACAGGCGATTTATATGAAATTTTACCTAACTATTTAAATCGAAACAACGTAGATGTTGTTTGGAGAACCACAAATTGGGGAGAGCCACCGGTACATATTGGGGAATATCAAAAAAGAGAGTACCTAAAAACAATATATAAAGGGGAAAATGCTGACTATGATGAAGTTTTACTTGCAGGATTAAAAGAACAAATTTTAGCATCAACAAAAGATAAAATTTTAATAATCTTACACACAAGTACAAGTCATGGCCCAACATATAACAAAAAATACCCTTCAGCCTTTGAAATATTTACTCCAGTGTGCACTTCAGTTGAGTTAGCTAACTGTACACAAGATGAATTAATAAATGCATACGATAACACTATAGTTTATACAGATTATCTTTTAGCAAATGTTATAGAAACTTTAAAAGAACTTCCTGAATATACAAGTTCAATGATTTACGTTTCTGATCATGGAGAATCATTAGGAGAGAAAAATTTATATATGCATGGCGTTCCTATGAGTTTTGCACCTAAAGAACAATATGAAATTCCTTTTATAGTTTGGGTTTCTGAAAATTCAAAAAGTTTAAAAGAGAATAATAATTTAACTCAAAATCATGTATTCCATAGTGTTTTGAACTTCTTAGATGTTTCAAGTCCAATATTCAATGAAGAATTAAATATATTCAAATAAAAAAATAGCTATCAAAAATTGATAGCTATTTTTTTATATAGAATTTTTGCAGACCATCTTTAATTATTTCAGAATGATCAAATGCAGTAGGAGGCAAGTTACTTATGTCAAACCATTTAGCTTCTTTAGCATCATCTGCGGCTTTAGCTTCTGTTCTTGATTCTACTTCTCCAAAAAAAGCTATCGAAACCACATGACTTCTTGGATCTCGATTTGGAGTACCATAAGCGCCAATTTGTTTTAAGGAATCGATTCTTATTGTTGTTTCTTCAAATAATTCACGTTTAGCTGCCGTTTCCAAATCTTCATCCTCATCAACAAAACCACCAGGTAAAGCCCAAAAATCTTTATAAGGTTCATTCTTTCTTTTTATTAAAAGAATTTCAGTTTTATCAAAGTTAGCTTTGCTAATTAGAATATCAACTGTGACAAATATTTTAGATATATACATTTAGATATAATTAAATTGTGATACTAAAATAAAAAATATAGCTGTAATAGCCAGTAATAAACCTAAAATATTATTTCGAGAAAGCTTTTCATTAAAGAAACAATATCCCACAACAGTAGCTAAAGCAATAACTCCAAAATTCATCACTGCAAAAACAGTCGAAGGTTGTTGTGAAAAGACTTTGTGGGCTTTCATATAAAAATAAATATTACAAAAATTTAAAATTCCAAGTACTAAACCGAAAGTCACAGTTTGTAATTTTATTTTATTTTTTTTCTTTACAATTAACAAAAAAATAATTGATGAAATAAAACATCCTATAAAAATTAAAAACAAATAAGTTATATACGGAATTTGATTTTGAAAAGCTATTTGCTTGAAGAAAACGTCAATAATTCCATAACCCAAAAAAACTAAAACTAAATAAATAGAATTTGTACTTTTAATTTGGTTTTGTTTATAAAGCATCAAAAAAACAGCAATAAAACCTAAAATAATACCAAACCATTTAAACAATGTTATAGATTCACCAAATAGTAAAAATGAAGCTGTAATAGGTATAATTAATGATATACGTTGAGAAATATCAGTTTTAATAATACCAGATTTGTTTATAGATTTATTTAAAAAGTAAAATACAGATGGCATTAAAATCACTAAAGGAATTACTAAAGAATAATCAAGGTTGGTATTTGATAGATCAATTTGAAATAAAAAGTACGATAAACCAAAAGCTATTAAATAGTTAATGGTAATCATTAAGAAGCTTTCAAAAAGATTTGGCTTTACCTTTTTAAATAAAACACCAACTAAAACACTACAAAAAATACTTATAATTAAATTAAACATGAATATAATTTTGCTTTCAAAAGTATAGAAGAATAATGAAGTAATAAAATAAACTTATATTTTACATAATATATATTATAAGTGTAATTGAAATAATTCAAAAAACATTATGCTATAAAATATTTAAAACATATTTTTGCACAAATTGTTTAAATAAATACAAAGTGGAAAATTCAAACGCACAAAAATTAATCAAACAGATTCAAGGTGAAATTATCTCTAATGGAATTATAGCTAATACTATTGTACCAGAATTAAAAAAACTTAGAGAATTTGCCTTATTAGAAGAAAATCCTGTTGTTGTTAAAGCATTAAGATTAGCTTACGAGCACATTGAAGCAAATAATGATTTTTTAATCGAAATTCCTTCAGATGAACCTGTTGATGAAAATGAAGTAAAAGAATTCGAATCTACAAATACAGAAAGTTTAAACTATTTATTATCATTAATGTTAGATTTGAGTAACAAACATAACATTGCAGATTTAAAAGAATATAATAAATTGATGATTGAATTTTAATCATTATGAAAAAATTCTTCAAAATAATAGCTTACCTAGAAGGTATTTCATACTTATGCTTATTCTTTAACATGTTTGTAATTAAACAAATGAATTTGAATTTATATAAAGAAATACTTTTCCCTTTAGGAATGGCACACGGTCTTTTATTTATCCTATATATAATTTTAGCTATTTTTTTAGCTACTGAATTGAAATGGAGTTTAAAAAAGACTTTTTATATTGTTATCGCTTCTATCCTACCTTTCGGAACCTTTTATTCTGAAAAATATTGGATAGAACAAATGAAATAAGTTTCAAGAAACTTTTGGTATGATTTTTGTTAACAGTTATATAAAGTAAAATTAAAATATTATGAAAAGATTAACCTTATCATTAATTATCACGTTAGCTGCATTTGGCAACGTAGAAGCTCAAGAAAAAATTTACAATAAATGGTCATTTGATATTAACGGCGGTTTGACAAAACCAACAAGACCTATGACACCTGGATATACTTCAGAAACGTTTGATAGTTTCTATCATGTTGATGCTGGAGTTCGCTATATGGCAAATACTAAATTTGGTGTTAAAGCTGATTTTGGTTATGATAACATGAAAAACGCTAAAAATACTAATAAATTTGAAACTAATTATTACAGAGTAAGTTTACAAGGGGTTGCGAACTTAGGACGTATAATGAATTTTGAAGATTGGACAAGAGTTTTAAATCTTCAAGCTCATGCAGGTGCAGGATATAGCTGGATGACTTCTGACGGTTTTACAGGTAAAAATAACATGGCAAACTTAATTGCAGGATTAACTGCGCAAGTAAAATTAGGAAATAGAGTTGCGCTAAATGCAGACTTTTCTGTTATTCAAAATGCTGGGCAAAATTACACTTTTGATGGCCGTACTTCTGGTGTTGAAGAATCTAGAGGTTTCGAAGGAACTTTATATAACGCTACTTTAGGTTTTTCATTCTACCTTGGAGGCGCAAAACAGCATGCTGATTGGTACGTTGGTGATAAATTAACTAATCGATTAGATGAACTTGAAAATAGATTAAATTCAATTGAAAAAGATTTAATTGATTCAGATAATGATGGTGTAGCTGATTATTTAGATTTAGAACCTAATACTCCTGCTGGTAATATTGTTAACGTAAAAGGAATATCAATTGATTTAAATCAAAATGGCATTCCAGATAGTTATGAAGTTTATTTTGCTGAAGTTTATGGAAAAAATACTCCAATGACAGCGTCTGATTTAAATACTGCTAAAGATTTAATTAACGATGGTTACATTGCAATGTATTTTGACTTTAACAAATCTCAGCCTAAAAATACTGAAGCTTTAAGCTTTGTTTTAAATTATTTAAAAGCTAACCCTTCTGCATCGGTTGAAGTTAATGGATACGCTGATTCGGTTGGTTCTTCTAACTATAATACAACATTATCTGACAAACGTGCTAAGTCTGTTGCAAAAATGTTAGAAGAATCTGGAATTTCTAGCTCAAGAATAAAAGTTGTTGGAAAAGGAATTGACAATTCTTTAAATGGTAAAAATAAAGTTGCTTCTCAATTTGCAAGAAAAGTTACTTTCAAAGTTAACTAATTAAATATAAAACGTGAAGCAAAATGCTTCACGTTTTTTTTATAAATCTTTATTTCAGAATTCTTCTGAAATAAAGATTTATTAGTTTATCTTTGTTTTTGATAGAAATCTATAGCATGGAAACAGTTTTAGACTTGAACAAACCTAAACAATCGAAACCAAAATGGTTGCGTGTAAAATTACCTACAGGAAAAAAATATACTGAACTTAGAGGTTTAGTTGATAAATATAAATTAAATACTATTTGTACTTCAGGAAGTTGTCCTAATATGGGAGAGTGTTGGGGCGAAGGAACTGCAACATTCATGATATTAGGAAATATCTGTACAAGGTCATGTGGTTTTTGTGGTGTAAAAACTGGGCGTCCTGAAACTGTTGATTGGGATGAACCAGAAAAAGTAGCACGTTCAATTAAATTAATGAACATTAAACACGCTGTTCTTACAAGTGTTGATCGCGATGACCTTAAAGATGGTGGTTCTATTATTTGGGCTGAAACAATTAAAGCTGTTCGAAGAATGAATCCTAATACAACTTTAGAAACTTTAATTCCTGATTTTCAAGGTAACGAAATAAATTTAAATCGCATTTTAGAAGTTAATCCTGAAGTTATTTCTCATAACATGGAAACAGTTAGAAGATTAACTAGAGAGGTACGTATTCAAGCTAAATATGATAGAAGTTTAGAAGTTTTACGTTATCTGAAAGCAAATGGAGCAAATAGAACAAAAACTGGGATTATGCTTGGTTTGGGAGAAACTGAAGAAGAAGTAATTCAAACTATGCACGATCTTAAAGCCGTAAATTTAGATGTTTTAACAATTGGTCAATATTTACAACCTAGTAAAAAGCACCTACCTGTTAAAGAATTTATTACTCCTGAACAATTCAAAAAATACGAGCAAATTGGTTTAGAATTAGGTTTCAGACATGTAGAAAGTGGTGCGCTTGTTCGTTCATCTTACAAAGCACAAAAACATATTTTATAATATTATATTTAAGTCGTTCTAAATCAGAACGACTTACTTTTTTAGCTTATGAAAACAAGAATTGCAATAAATGGTTTCGGTAGAATTGGAAGAAATTTATTTCGTTTATTAATCAATCACCCTCAAATCGAAGTTGTAGCAATAAATGATTTGGCAGATAATAAAACAATGGCTCATTTATTAAAATACGACAGCATTCATGGTAAATTATCTGAAAATATTTCTTACGATGAAAATCATCTAATTGTTGATAATAATAAAATTGCATTTATTCATGAAAAAGAAATTTCAAAAATAAATTGGTTACCTTTTAACATTGATTTTGTTATCGAATGTACTGGCAAACATAAAACAACAGTATTACTTGAAAATCATATTATAAATGGAGCTAAAAAAGTAATTTTATCGGTTCCGCCAGAAGATAATTTAATAAAAACTGTAGTTTTAGGTGTAAATGATTTTATTTTAGATGGTTCAGAAAAAATAGTCTCAAATGCCAGCTGTACAACAAATAATGCTGCGCCAATGGTTAAAATAATTAAAGAATTATGTGGCTTAGATAAGGCATTTATTACTACAGTTCACTCCTACACTACTGATCAAAGTTTACACGATCAACCACATAAAGATCTCCGCAGAGCCAGAGCTGCAGGACAATCAATTATTCCAACCACAACAGGAGCTGCTAAAGCATTAACTAAAATTTTCCCTGAATACGATGGTAGAATTGGTGGTGGTGGAATTCGTGTACCCGTTTCAGACGGTTCTTTAACTGATATAACTTGTTACGTAAATAGAGATATATCTGTTGAAGAAATCAATTTAGCCTTTAAAAAAGCTTCTGAAAATGAATTAAAGAATATCTTAGAATACACTGAAGATCCAATAGTTTCAGTCGATGTTCAAGGAAACAAACACTCTTGTGTATTTGACGCTCAATTAACTTCTGTGTTAGACCGAATGGTTAAAATAGTTGGTTGGTATGATAATGAAATTGGGTATTCATCAAGAATTATAGATTTGATTTTAAAATTAAAATCTTTAGAAAGACAGAGTTAAGCTCTGTCTTTTTTTATTTATTAAATTTTAACAAATATTTCCTAACTTTATAAGTAATTTAAAAATAATATTAATTTTTACGTTATAAATAATATACAATGTTAAGATTTTTTTGTTTAATTATATTGTTACTCTTATCGATTGTAAAATCTTTTTCTCAAGAGCAATTCATTATTGATAAAGTTTTTACAAAATTGAATTTAAATCAAGACTTAGTTGGTTTAGATTTAATGAAATACAAAAAACTTCCATATGATAATAACAAAGCTGTTTTTTTAATTCCTGTTATAAGTAATCCAGATTACGAATATGACAATATAATTTATGATGCTTATATATTGATTATAGATACGCAAAATGGAAAAATTTTAAATAAATATTTTGAAAAAGATAAATGGATCTCTGATGCATTTCGTTTATCCAATTTTACAATTGATACAGGTTTATATAAACTAAATATAAAAACAAGAGCTTTTGGAATTCGAGTTTCATATTCAGGAAGTAGCAAACCAAATCCATTCAGTCAAACCTTACTAAATTTATTCATTATTGAAGATAATATTCTAAAAGAAATTGCAGACGAGATAGTTGTTGAATCTTATGGTGGTGAATGGGATATGAATTGTGAAGGAGAATTTACAGATGAAATTGTTATTATTGATATTGACAATGAAATGAATAAAGGCTTCTTTAATTTAATTTTGAGAAGTACAGTAAAAGAAATTACGGCTACCAAACATGGTGAAGATTGTATTGACACTTTTGAAATTAGAAAAGAATCAAAAAAAATGAAATTCAATGGTAATACTTACCAATAATTAAAATGAATAAAATTCCAGCCATAATCATCTTGAGTTTCGTTTTTCCACTAATGTTTTTAATTTGCATAATAATTTTCGTAATTGAAAACGATACTCCATTTTTTAAACAAATTAGAATCGGAAAGAAGAAAGTTCCTTTTGAATTAATAAAATTAAGAACCATGAAAAATAATAAAATTACAAAAATTGGTTCAATATTAAGAAAAACTGGAATTGATGAAATTCCTCAACTTTTAAACATTATTAGAGGAGAGATGAATTTTATAGGTCCTCGCCCACTCACTCAAGCTGATATATTACGTTTGGGTTGGGAAACTGAGTTTTATAGTGCTAGATGGAATATTAATCCAGGTTTGACAGGTTTAGCTCAATTAAGTCCTATTTGTCATAAGAAAGTTAGTTTTTTTTATGACATGTACTACGTTAAAAATAAAAGCTTTAGATTAAATGTTTCAATATTATTTCTATCTGCATTAGTTTTATTTGTAGGAAAAAGAAATGTAAAAAAAATTGTTTCAAATCGTAAGAAAAAATAAAATGAAAATTCTCATTAATGGTGTTGGAAATATTGGTACAACTCTTGCCTGTTTAGTTTATGACTTTAAAGAAGTTTTAGAAATAAGTGAGGTTTTTGTGTTTAAAAATATAAATCAAAGTTGGCAACAAACAGATTTAGATTTTTTAAAAAACAAAGGAATTAAAATAATTTATGCTGATAATGTTTCATTAAGAGAAGCTGCAAACAGCGTTGATTATATTTTCGAAGCAACTGCTAATGGTTTTGGTTTAAAAAACAAATCAATTTATGAATCAATACCAAGCCTTAGAGGAATTTGTAGTCAAGGTAGCGAAAAAGATTTTGGCATTTCATTTATGTCCAATTTAAACAATGAAAAAATTGTTAACCAAAAATTTGTTCAAATCGTTTCTTGTAATACACATGGTGCTGCTGCTATAATTAATACACTATGTAATCATAATCTAACAGATTTAAGATTTGCAGATTTTGTGGTAGTCAGAAGATCTGAAGACATAGGTAATCATCAACGTTTAGTTGGAGCTAATGTTGTTGCTCGTCATCTTTCAGATATTAACGGAACACATCATGCAATTGATGTAAAAGATATGTATAAAACAATTGGAATAGACTGCCCAATTACCTCCTCAGACATTACTACTCCAAGTCAACTTATGCATTCAACTCGATTTCATTTAGAATTTAATAAAAGAATTAACAAGGAAGATTTCTTAGAAAAAATTAAATCAAATAAATTTATTGCTACTACAAACAAATTTGATTCGAACCAAATTTTTGAATTAGGTAGAAGATATGGTAAATACGGAAGAATCTACAATCATTGTATTATAGTTAAAAATAATTTACTTTTTACTAATAATTCAGTTAAAGGTTGGGCTTTTGTTCCTCAAGAAGGAAATTCAATAATTTCAACCATTCACGCATTTTTGTTACAAGTTTATGGAAATGAAATGGCAACGAAAAAAATTGACACAATATGCAAAGAATTACTTTTTAAAAAAATATAATAAATCATTATAATTAATTCAGCTGCTTGAGTTTAATTGTTATTTAAATATTGTAATTTAGAAAAAACGTAAATACTTATGGAAACAACTTTGCTAGAAAACAGAATATTACCAATAAAAGGAGGTTACAATTT
Source organism: uncultured Flavobacterium sp. (assembly GCF_947632075.1). Lineage (GTDB taxonomy): Bacteria > Bacteroidota > Bacteroidia > Flavobacteriales > Flavobacteriaceae > Flavobacterium. The sequence continues at coordinate 11,308 of NZ_CANRNX010000006.1, read as the reverse complement.
TAGAGATTTAGGAACTTTACAATCAAAAAATGGAAAAATAATTAAGTCAAACTTACTTTTTAGAACTGATGAATTAAGTAATCTTGAAACTGAAGATTTAGATTTATTAACAAAGCTTAATATCCAAACTATAATTGATTTTAGAACAGATGTTGAAAGATCTCAATCAATAGACAAAATTCCTTCGACATGTAAGAAGGAAATACATTTAGATATTTTAGCAGCAAATATGAATGCCTTTTTAGAAGAAATCCAAAATGGTCAAACAAATTTCAAGTCATTATTAATCAATTTTTATAAAGATTTAGTTTTAAGTGAACAAGCTATTAAGGAATATTCTAGTTTTTTTAAAATTTTAGAAGATCCAAACAATTGCGGAATTATTTATCATTGTACCGCCGGGAAAGATAGAACAGGTGTTGCGACAGCTTTAATTTTATCAGCTCTTGATGTTGAATGGAGAGATATTTTATCTGATTATTTAATGTCTAATGAATTTCTTGTAAAAAAATATCAAAGTTATATTGAAAAAAATCCTGCTTTAAAAGATGTTTTTTTAGTTCAAGAAGATTATTTAAAAACAGCATTCGAAGTAATTAAAGAAAATTATGAATCAGTACAAAATTACTTAACAAACGTTTTAAATGTTGATATTGATAAATTAAAACAAATTTATTTAAACTAAAAAAGATATACCAAACGGTATATCTTTTTTAGTTTTTATTATTAACTTTTTGAAAAACACTTGTTATGTAAACCGTAAAAATAGGAAACATCATCATACCTAAAGCGGCTAACAAAACTGATAAAATTTTACCTACAATTGTTACTGCGTAAATATTAGATCCTACAGTAGTTACATTCATAAAAGCCCACCAAAGAGAATCTGAATATTGATTTAGGCCAGGGTTTAAATCTCTTTCAATTGCAAAGAACAATAAACTTGAAAAATATACAGTTGCAAATAACATTGTAGAATAAGAAATAAACAAACTGGTTACTTTACTTTTTGTAAAACGACCTACAATTATTGCCAATGCATAACCTCCCCTAACTAACGGAATGAATCTCACAAAATATTTGATTTCTTCAGAAAGAACAATATGATAATAATCTATTATATTTAAATACGGAATTGATATTATAAAAAAGATTAAGTGTGTTTTTAAATATTTTATTTTTCTTCGAGACAAAAATAACTCAAGAAAAAAATCAAAAAGAAAAAAAACACAAATCCATAGTTGAACTTTTAAATATGATTTTTCAGTTTGAAAAGGTACATCGTTAAATGTATCGATAGAAATGCTAATCACTAAAAAAAGTGATAATATTAATATAATTACATGTAAAACATTATAAATATCTTTTATAAAGACATCTTTTGTAGGTAATTTTGAATTCATTTGAGTTTAATCAATTATAATCTTTTCAAAGATACAGTTTTTTAAAATCTTGGTTCGAATATTTTTTAAAACAAAAAAGATAGAGTTTACTCTATCTTTTAAATTCAAATACTATATTATTTTTTTTTATACTTCTCTGTACCATCCTTATTGAAATCATCAGGGAAATATTCTCTTTCCTTCTTTTTTCTTGTCACAGCTCTGTAAGCATACATTCCAACAACAATAATCGCCATAGTTAAAAATACAAATTCCATTTCTTTTATTTTTTATCAAATTTAAGCTAAATTTTATTTAACTTCTATAACTTTAGTTATAAATTCGGTATTAGATGTATAAAAATTTAAAGTATAAATCCCTTCTTCTGCAGATCTAAAATGAAACTTTTGTTTTGCAAGCTCAGCTAATTCAGCACAAACACAACCTTCGTACTTAGATTTTACTTTTATTTCGTAAACAGCATTGTTTCTTTCTACATCAAAACTATAAAATGATCCACAAGAATTCATAATAAAAAACGAAACTTCAATAATTAAATCTTCATTTTTATTAATTTCATAGCTATCTAATTCTACATTAGTAATAAATTCATGTTTGTAGCTTAAACAATTATTACTCTGTTCGTCTTCTTTAGTGCATCCAAAAAAAATGAAAGTAAAAAATAAAATAAAAATATTTATGTTTTTCATTTATAGATATTTTAATTAGTTCAAAGTTGCTTTTATATAAGCTATATTTTTTTCATTGTTATTTAAAAAAACTTTCAAATATATACTTCCATCAGTTCCCCAAAAACTATTTTCTTGAAAATCTAAAACTTCCCAATTTATAAATTTAGCTTTAAAAGCATTAAAATACATTCCATTATGGAATTTATAAATTTCAAAATTTGTTACTTTTTCAAAATGATCAAAACTACAAACTGCAATGAAATTAGCTTTGAAAGAAATGATTGGATAGCTGATTAAGGATTGTTTTATTTGTCCAGAATTTTTGTCAATTAGTTTATAGTCTTCACTTTCTGAATAAGTCCCTTTAATAAGATATTGGTTTAGAACAGGAAAATAACCTAAATATAAATAATTCTCAAATCGATTCTTTGAGTAAATTTTATCAGTCAGTTTTGTATTACCTATTACAAGATTTTGATTTTTTTTCATCATACTTAAAGTGTCTTTTAAATAATACCTTGAACTTGTTCTTTTCATTTCAAAATATTTTTGTTCAGATACTTCTTCTATGATTAAACCTTCTTCTAATGTAAAAGAATCAGCACTTTCATTTTTTTGTAGATTACCAATTTGATAACTTTTAACCTTGTAAAAATTAAATTTCTCTTGTAAATAAATATTTTCATTTATCGCTTCTGAATCAGAATAATCCCAATTTTCTTTAGAACACGAAGCAATACATAACAAAAAGACTATAAAAGAAAAAACATTAAAATATTTCATTGATATTGTTTAAGTTTTATAAATATACAAAAACTGTTTAACTATTATAAAAAAAGAATTTGAATTAAATTTGCACTTTATTTAAATACTTATGTCGTTAGAAATTATTGCAATTTTATGTCTTGTCGCTTTTATAGCAGGTTTTGCCGATTCAATTTTTGGTGGTGGTGGTTTAATTCAAACTCCACTAACGCTATCAATTTTACCACAATACAATGTTTCTTCGATTATTGGAAGTTTAAAAATACCAGCATTTTCAGGTACCGGAATTGCAGTAATTCAATACTTAAAAAAAACAAAGGTTCGTTGGAAATTATTTTTAATAATGGCAGTAACAGCATTTTCAGCTGCCAGGTACAGGAACATTCTTCATAATTGCTTTCGTAACCATTTTAAAAATGGATTTTTTAATAGCAAACACTAATGCCAAATTAGTAAACTTAGCAACCAACTTTGATTCTATTTGTTTATTCATTTTTAAAGGAAAAGTTATTTGGACTATAGCGCTGCCTATGGCAATTGCTAATGGATTTGGAGGTTATGTAGGTTCGAAATTAGCAATTAAAAAAGGGAATTCAATCATTAGAAAGTTATTAATGTTTGTAATATTTCTTTCAATTTTAAGATTCGGATTCGATATTTATAAATCATATTTATAAATCATATTTATAATATTGCCTTTAATCAACCTGATTTGTGTATAAATTCTTCTTAACGAAAAATTAATACCATTTTTTTTCTTTAATTTTGGAAGAAATTTTGACAACCTTGAAGAATATATTTTTTACCTACATATTATTTTTAATTTGCGGAATATTTTCGGCAATCGCACAACCTAAACTATCTGAGAATAAAGGAAGTAAAATTGAAATTATTCACGCTGATTTTACAAATTCTGATCAAAACGAAATTCCTGGAGCTATAATTCTTACAGGAAACATTCAGGCTCAACATGATAGCCTATATATTTATTGTAATAAAGCATATTTCTTTCAAAAAGATAATTATATAAAACTATTCGGAAATGTACATTTAATTCAAAATGATACCCTATCACTTGATAGTAAATATGCTGAATACAACGGTATAGATGGTGTTGCATATGCTCAAGGAAATGTTATAATGCGTTCACCTGAGTCTTCATTAACTTCAGAAAAAGTTTATTACGATAAAACCAATGGTATTGCTTATTATAACGATCATGCCACAATTGTAAATAAAGAAAATACTTTAAAAAGTAAGATTGGAAAATATTTTACTGCCGATCAGCGCTACGAATTTAGAGAAAAAGTAGTTTTAACCAATCCTAAAAATGTTATCGAAACTGATCATCTTGATTTTTATGAAGTTTCTGGTCATGCTTATTTGTTCGGACCTTCTACAATAACTGGAGAGAAAGATTTTATCTATACTGAAAATGGTTATTATGACACTCAAAATGATTTAGGAAAACTAATCAAAAATTCTTATATTCTTCATGAGGATAAAAAAATTGAAGGTGATGAAATTTTCTATGATCAAAAAACATCTTACGCTAGATTAATTAATAATGTAAAAGTAACTGATCCGAAAAATCAAATGATAATGACGAGTCATTTCGCAGAAGTTTTTCAAGACAGAGATTCCATTTACATCACTAAAAAACCATTAGTTAAAAGTTTAGTCGAAACAGATTCAGTTTATTTTTATGCTAAAAATATAATTATTACAGGAAAAGAGAAAGAACGTCAAATAACTGGCTTTAAAAATGCCAGAATGTTTCGTACTCCAGATATGAGTGCAAAAGCTGATTCTTTACACATGAACGAAAAAATTGGATTGACAGAGTTAATTGGTAATCCTGTAGTTTTTAAAGGTGAATCTCAAGTTACAGGTAAGTTAATTCATTTAATTAATAATCCAGAAACAGAAAAATTAGATTCTTTAAAAGTACTTACAGATGCTTTTATAATTGAACGAGATACTTTAGGTTCAGGATTTAATCAAGCAAAAGGAATTAATTTATATGGAAAATTCAGAGATAATAAAATAGCTGAAATTGAATTGATTCAAAACGCAGAAATGATTTATTATTTGTATAATGAAGATGATGAATTAACCGGAATTGATAAAGGTATTTGTAGTAGAATTAAATTAGAATTAGAAGATAATAAAATTACAGCAGCTACAAGATATGTAAATCCAGAAGCGATAACGTATCCACCTGAAGAATTTCCAAGTGCAATTAGTAAGTTAAAGAGATTTAAATGGCGAGGAGACGAAAAAATAAATTCTGCAGAAGAAATATTTCCAACAGAAGAATTAGAAGCTGAAGCAACCATTCAAAAGAAAGCAGAAGTTCAGCAGAAAGAAGCGGAAGAACGAATTGAAATTCAAGATGAAACTTTAAATTTCAAATCAAAAAAAACTCAAAACATAATTAAAAATACCAAGTAAAATATCATGAAGCAAGATTTTTTTAAATATCAAGCTCAAACCACTTTACATCCTTTAGAAGTTGAAATTTCACACGCAAGTGGTAGTTACATATACAGTACAGACGGAAAAAAACATTTAGATTTTGTTGCAGGAGTATCTGCTTGTACTTTAGGTCACAGCAACCCCAAAGTAATAAATGCAATTACCGAGCAATTAAATAAATACATGCACGTAATGGTTTATGGAGAATATATTCAAAAACCAGCAGTTGAGTTTTGTAAGCTATTGGCAGAAAATTTACCAAGTACATTAAACAAAACATATTTAGTCAATTCTGGTACCGAAGCTGTAGAAGGAGCTATGAAATTAGTAAAACGTGTTACTGGTCGTAGTCAAATTATTTCTTGTGTTAACGCTTACCACGGTAATACCCAAGGCTCTATGAGCGTTTTAGGGAACGAAGAACGTAAAAGAGCATTCCGTCCATTACTTCCAGATGTTGATTTTATCACTTTTAATAACGAAGAAGATTTAGATAAAATTACAACCAAAACAGCTGGAATTATATTAGAAACCATTCAAGGTAGTGCTGGGTTTATCACACCTGAAAACGACTTTTTAAAGAAAGTTCGTGCTAAATGTGACGAAACAGGAACTATGTTAATTTTAGATGAGATTCAACCAGGATTCGGTAGAACCGGAAAATTATTTGGTTTCCAAAACTACGATATGGTACCAGATATTTTAGTTATGGGTAAAGGTATGGCAAGCGGAATGCCTGTTGGCGCTTTTACTGCAAACGCAAAACATATGGATTTATTAGCTCATGATCCAAAATGTGGACATATCACAACTTTTGGAGGACACCCAGTTATTGCTGCGGCAAGTTTAACTACGTTGAAAGAATTGGTTGAAACCGATTTAATGGAACAAACTTTAGTTAAAGAACAAATCTTCCGCAAACATTTAGTCCATCCATTGATTACAGATATTCACGGTTTAGGATTGATGTTAGCAGCTATGACTCCATCAGATGAGATTACCAATCAAGTTATCTTAAAATGTAAAGAAAAAGGGTTGATTTTATTCTGGTTAATGTTTGAAGGAAAAGCTATCAGAATAACTCCACCATTAACAATTAGTGAAGAAGAAATTATCATAGGTTGCAATATTATTATTGAAGCTTTAAATGAAGTTCAACAAGAAATGAACCTTTAATTGTTGATTAGTTTGTTTATAATTAAGTACAAAAAAAGCAATTAAAACAGGGATTATACCTAAATTTAAAAAAAAGCTAAAAAAAGAAATATGTTCATGAATGACGAAGATGAAAATTTAGGTTTATCGTTATCTCGGTTCGAATCCATGCTAAAAACAAACAAAGTGTTATTTTTTGATTCTGAAGAATTTGAAAATATCATTTTGCATTACATGGATACCGGCAAATTAAACTTAGCTAAAAAGGCTTTAAAATTAGCTTTGGAGCAACATCCTAATTCTATTGGCTTAAAATTAGTTCAGGTTGAAATGTTGGTGTTCAGTGAAAAACTAGACCAAGCAGAAAAGCTAATTCAAGAAATTCATAGATTAGATCCTAAAAACGAAGAAGTTTACATTCAACAAGCAAGCGTTTATTCTAAAAAAGGTGAACATCAAAAAGCAATTGATACTTTGAATATTGCACTCGAATTAACAGATGATTTAGCTGATGTTTATTCGTTAATTGGTATGGAATATTTATACATAGATGAATTAGAAAATGCAAAACACTACTTCATTAAATGTTTAGAAAACGATCAAGAAGACCAAAGTGCTTTATACAATATTGTTTATTGTTACGACTTTTTAGATCAACCTTTAGAAGCAATTAAATTTTTAAACAATTTCATTGACAACGAGCCATATAGCGAAGTAGCTTGGCATCAATTAGGTCGTCAATATATGAATGTTAAGGATTATGAGAAAGCAGTTCAAGCATTTGATTTTGCAACAATAATCGACGAGCATTTTATTGGCGCTCATTTAGAAAAAGGAAAAGCTTACGAGAGTTTAAAAGAATATGATAAAGCTATTGAAAGTTATACCATCACTTTAGAAATTGATGATGCTTCATCTTACGTTTTATTAAGAATTGGAACTTGTTATGAAGCTTTAGAAGAAAATCAAAAGGCTTTAAAATACTATTTAAAAACAGTTCATGAAGATCCACTTTTAGATAAAGGTTGGATTGCAATTACTGACTTCTACATTAAATTAGGTAACTTTCAACGTGCCTTATTTTATGTAAATAAAGCAATTGGAATTGATATGCAAAACAAGTTGTATTGGAGACGATACGCTGTAATTAATAAAGAATTGAACTTGTTTGAAGAAGCTGCAATTGGTTTTGAAAAAGCAGTTGAATTCGGAGATTTATTTTTAGATACTTATCTATATTGGGCAGACATGCTTCAATACATTGGAGAATTTGAAATTGCAATCGCTAAACTTTTAGAAGCTTCTGAAATTCATAACGAAGAATATGAAATAGAATATCGTTTAGCTGGTTTATATTTTATCGAAGAACAAAATGAAAAAGCTTTATATCATCTAACAAACGCTTTGCATTTAAACTTTAAACACCACACCATCTTAGAAGATCATTTTCCAAGTGTTTGGGAGAATCCATTAGTGCAAAATCACATTCAAAAACATAAAAATTAAACAAATGGTTATACAATTACGTATAACCATTTCTTATTCAATATGAAAACATTCGGATTAATTGGAAAAAACATAGATTATTCATTTTCAAGAAATTATTTCAAAGAAAAATTTCAAACAGAAAATATATTAAACTGTGAATATGTAAATTTCGATATTCAAAATATTTCGGAAATCCACTCTATTTTCACTCAATATAATTCTGGTTATAATGTTACCATTCCGTATAAAAAAACTGTAATTCCATACTTAGATAAATTAAATATTCATGCTAAAGAAATTGGTGCTGTAAATACCATAAAAATAAATGAAGATGGAAGTTTAGAAGGATTTAATACAGATTATATTGGTTTCATCGAAAGTTTAAAACCACATTTAAAATCTCATCATACCAAAGCTTTAGTTTTAGGAACTGGCGGCGCAAGTAAAGCTATTGTTTATGGTTTATCGCTTTTAAATATTGAAAGTATAATCGTATCAAGAAATCCAAATGAACAAGAAATTTCTTACGATGATATTGATGAAAATATTTTTAATGAGATTTATCTTATAGTTAATACAACACCAATCGGAACATTTCCGAATATATCTGAAGCTCCAAACATTCCGTATTCATATTTTACAGAAAAACACATTGCTTACGATTTAATTTACAATCCTGAAAAAACTATGTTTTTAAAGAAAGCAAAAAAGAATAATGCTTTTACAATTAACGGATTACAAATGTTAATACTTCAAGCAGAAGCAGCTTGGGAAATTTGGAACAAATAAAATTCAAAAAAAATTAACATATCTTATACTTTTCTTTGATAATAAATTAGGATTTATTATCTTTCAAAAAATTAATGTCAAACTTAAGCATTTACAAAATGTTAGAAGAAAGAAATGATAACCTGTTACAAACAGACGGAAGTGAAAATGAACAAGAAAATGTTCAAAATTTAGATGCAATTGAATCTATAAATGTTTCAAATGCAGAAGAAAACGAAAATGAAGAAAACATTGAAAAAATTGAAATTCCTACAAAAGATTACGAAAATCTATCGTTAGATGAATTAGTTGTTGAGTTAGATAAATTGGTTTCTAATTACAATGTTACAGCTATTCGTGATCATGTTGAAGAAATTAAGAAATCTTTTTCTAATAAATATTTCGTTTTCATTGAAGAAAAGAAACAAGCTTTTTTAAATGAAAATTCAGAAAATACAATTTTAGATTTTGAATACAACTCTGTAGTAAAAAATAATTTCGATCAAATTTTTAATACTTACAGACAAAAAAGAAATAGACATTTTCAATCAATTCAAGAAAATTTAAAGAACAATTTAGCAACACGTAAAGCTTTAATTGAAGAATTAAAAAACCTGATTGATAATACAGAAAATATTTCTACAGCTTTAAAAGATATTCAAGATATTAGAGAACGTTGGAGTAAAGCTGGAGCGATTCCGAGAGATAATTACAATCACGTTTGGAATACTTTCCACTTCCATATTGAACGTTTTTATGACCAATTACATTTAGATCGTGAAGCTCGTGATTGGGATTTTAAACAAAATCTTGAGAAAAAGCAAAACTTAATTGAATCTGCTAAAAAACTTTTAGAACAAACTGATATTCATAAAGCATTTAAAGATTTACAAATTTACCATAGAATCTGGAAAGAACAAATTGGACCAGTTTCTAAAGAACATAGAGATGCAATTTGGAATGAATTTAGTGAAATAACGAAACAGTTACACGACAAACGTGAAGGTTTTTACGCTGAAATTCATGCAAGAGAAGAGCAAAATTTAGAAAAGAAAAAAGAATTAATTGATCAATTAATTGAATTGTCTAAAATTGAAGCTAAATCACACAATCAATGGCAAGAAGCTATTCAGAAAGTTGAAGAATTACGAGCTAAATTTTTCAAAACTGGAAAAGTTCCTGCTGAGGTAAATGAGCAAACTTGGGACGCTTTTAAAGAGGCAACTCGCTTATTTAATGTTCAAAAAAACACCTTTTATAAGGATATTAAAAAAGACCAACAAGATAATCTGAATCTTAAATTAGCTTTAATTGAAAAAGCAAAATCTTTAAATACAAGTGAAGATTATGATAAGGTTACACCTATCATGAAGCAAATTCAAGAAGATTGGAAAAAAGTAGGTCACGTTCCGAAACGTTATTCAGATAAACTTTGGAAAGAGTTTAAAGAAGCATGTAATTTTTACTTTGATCGTTTACATCAAGAAAGAAACAAAAATCTTTCTGAAGAAATGGCAAATTTTGATAAGAAAAAAGCTTATTTAGAAGAATTAAAAGATTTTCAATTAGTTGGTGATCATAAAACTGATTTAGACGCAATAAAACATCATATTGAAAATTGGAAAGCCATTGGACCAGTTCCTCAAATGAGAAGACATATTGAAGGAAAGTTCAACAAAATTTTAGACGCATTGTTTGATAAATTAAGTTTATCTAAAAAAGAAACTGAATTAGTAAAATATAACAACCGTTTAGAACAAATGATTGAATCTGGAGATAAGCGTAGAATTCAGAATGAAATTACTTTTGTTCAGCGTAAAATTGATGAAATTGCTTCAGATATTATTCAACTTGAAAATAATATACAATTCATTTCAAATGCAAAATCAGACAATCCATTCATCAAAGAAATCAATAAAAATATTGATCGCAATAAGGATGAGTTAAACATTTGGAAAGAAAAATTAAATCATTTAAAAGAAATTTTATAAATACAAACCGGTTAAACACCGGTTTTTTTGATATATGAAAATTGTAAATATTTTAATCTGTCTTGTACTACTTTCAAGTTGTGCATCGAGAAAAAGTACTGTTTCTAAAAGTACTTATAAAACTACATTGAAATCAAAAAATAATAGTTTAGATGATTTTGCAAATGTTTTGGGAGTTTCTAAAAAAGATTTAGAAAATGAAAATTTGTATTATTACATTGATAACTGGTTGGGCACACCTCACAAATTAGGTGGTACGTCAAAATCTGGTATAGATTGTTCTGGTTTTGTAAAAAATGTATATCAAGAAATTTACAATGAAAATTTACCACGAACATCGCGTGAAATGGCGGAGAAAACAAAAACTAAAAATTCAAAAAAATTAAAAGAAGGTGATCTTGTTTTTTTTGCTTTTGGAAAAGGTAAAATTGATCATGTAGGGATTTATTTACACAATAATAAATTTGTTCATGTTTCTACAAAACGTGGAGTGATGATTTCAAACTTGGATGAAATTTGGTATTCTAAATATTTTGTAAAAAGCGGAAGTATTAAATAAAAACATCGAGATTAAATGTAATAGCCACAA
>NZ_CANRNX010000005.1 GCF_947632075.1 uncultured Flavobacterium sp. | reverse complement strand
CTAACTTTGAATTGTTGCCCTGCTATCTCTACGATTGCGTACATAACAATAAAAATTAATTAAGTTTATTATAAGTGTGCAAATATATAATTTTTTATCGAATTAAAAACTACTTATTTATATTTTTCACCCTCATTTTTAAAAGCTTATGTTTTCACAAAAAAAATCTTACAAAGTTGTAACATATTCAAAAAAAAGCGTCTAATTTTAAAAGTCAAAATTAATTTAAATTATAATTATGAAAAAATCTTTAACAGCTTTGACTGCAGCTCTATTTTTAAGTGGTGCTGTTTTTGCTCAAAAAGTTGAATTTGAAGAATATACATTGGACAATGGTCTTCATGTAGTTTTACATCAAGACAAATCTGCTCCAGTTGTTGTTACTTCAGTAATGTATCACGTAGGTGCTAAAGACGAAAATCCAGAACGTACAGGCTTCGCTCACTTTTTCGAGCATTTATTATTTGAAGGTACAGAAAATATTGGACGTGGAGAGTGGTTCAAATTAGTAACTGCAAACGGAGGACATAATAACGCAAACACGTCTGATGACAGAACGTATTACTACGAAGTATTTCCTTCTAACAATTTAGAGTTAGCCATTTGGATGGAATCGGATCGTTTGCTACAACCTGTTATCAATCAAATTGGTGTAACGACTCAAAACGAAGTTGTTAAAGAAGAAAAGCGTTTACGCGTAGATAATCAACCTTACGGAAATATGTTTACAGAAGTAAAACGTCACATGTTCCAAAAACACCCTTACCGTTGGGCTCCTATTGGCTCAATGGAACATTTAGACGCTGCAACTTTAGAAGAGTTCCAAGCATTTAATAAAAAATTCTATATTCCTAACAACGCGGTTTTAGTAATTGCTGGAGATATCGACTTTAAACAAACTAAAGAATTAGTTCAAAAATACTTTGGTCCTATTAAAAAAGGAACTCCAATTGAAAGAGTTAAAATTGAAGAAGATCCAATTACTACACCAATTATTGCAGAGTACCAAGATCCGAACATTCAATTACCAATGTACATTACTGCGTACAGAACACCATCAAACAAAACAAGAGATGCTCGTGTTTTAGATATGGTTTCATCAATTTTAACTGGTGGTAAATCGGCTCGTTTATACAAAAAATTAGTTGACGAAGATAAAATGGCAATGCAAGTTAGTGCTTTCAACTTCTCTCAAGAAGATTACGGAATGTACATGATTTTAGACATTCCAATGCCAGGATTCACTCGTGAGCAAATTCAAAAAGTAATCGATGCTGAGATTTTAGATTTACAAACTAATTTAATTTCTGAAAGAGATTATCAAAAATTACAAAACGAGTTTGAAAACAATTATGTAAACAGCAACTCTAATTTAGAAAGCTTAGCAGAAAACTTAGCTACTAACTATTTATTAATGGGAGACATTAATTTAATTAACGAAGAAATCAACATTTACCGTTCGATTACAAGAGAAGAAATTAGAGAAGTAGCTAAAAAATACTTGCAACCAAATGCACGTTTACTTTTAGATTACGTTCCTGTTAAAGAAGATGCAGCAAACTAAGATTATTTAAGAAATGAAAAAAATATTTATCATAGCAACGGCTTTAATGCTTTCTTTAAGCAGTGAGGCTCAAATTAAAAGACCACAACCACAACCAGGACCAGCTCCATCGGTAAACATATCTAAACCAAAGGAATTCACTTTAAAAAATGGATTAAAAGTTTTAGTGGTTGAAGATCATAAATTACCACGTGTTAGCTATAGCTTAACTATTGACACTCCTCCGTATCACGAAGGAAATATTGCAGGAGTTTCGTCTTTAACAAGTGCTGTTGTAGGTAACGGAACTAAAAAAATATCTAAAGAAGCTTTTAACGAAGAAATTGATTTCTTAGGAGCAAACATCAGTTTTTGGAACACAGGTGCATCAGGAAGTGGATTATCAAAATACAGCGATCGTATTTTAGAAATCATGGCTGATGGTGCTTTAAATCCAATTTTCTCTCAAGAAGAATTTGACAAAAGTAAAGCTCAAGCTATTGAAGGTTTGAAAGCATCGGAAAAATCGGTTTCAGCTGTAGCTGGTCGAGTTGAAAATGCTTTATTATTTGGAACACATCATCCATACGGTGAATTCGAGACTGAAGAAACTTTCAATAATATCACTTTACAAGATGTTAAGGATAACTACGCTTCTTACTTCGTTCCAGAAAATGCTTATTTAATCATCATCGGTGATGTAGATTACAAAAAAGTAAAAAAACAAGTTGAAAAACTTTTTGGAGGTTGGAAAAAAGCTTCAGCTCCTAAACAAGAATTCCCTGCAACTAAAAACGTAGCAAAAACGCAAATTGATTTTGTTGACATGCCAAATGCAGTGCAATCAGAAATTGCTATTGTAAATGCAGTAGAATTAAAAATGACTGACAAAGATTATTTTGCTACAATTATGGCTAACCAAATTCTTGGTGGTGGTGGTGAAGGTCGTTTGTTCTTAAACTTACGTGAAGCTCACGGATGGACTTACGGTGCTTATTCTTCAATTGGAGCAGGAAAATACACTTCAAAATTCAAAGCAACTGCATCGGTTAGAAACGCAGTTACTGATAGTGCTGTTGTTGAGTTTATGAACGAAATTCACAAAGTTAGAACAGAAGCTGTTACAGAAGACGAATTAAAATTAGCTAAAGCTAAATACATCGGAAGTTTTGTAATGGGAACACAAAAAGCAGGAACAATTGCTTCGTTTGCTTTAAGAACTAAAACGCAAAATTTACCGGCTGATTTTTACGAAAACTACATTAAAAATTTAAATGCAGTTACAGTTCAAGACGTACAAAATGCAGCAAAAAGATATTTCCAAGCAGAAAACTTAAGAATAATTATCGTTGGAAAAGCTGCCGATGTTTTACCTGGATTAGAAAAATTACCTTATCCAATTCATTTCTATGATAAGTTTGGTAAACCAACATCAAAACCAGAATTGAAAAAAGAAATTCCTGCTGGAGTAACTGTAAAATCAGTAATCGAAAACTACACAAATGCAATTGGTGGTGAAGCAAAATTAAAAACAGTTAAATCACTTTCAACAACTGCAAATGCAACGGTTCAAGGAATGGAATTGACATCAGTTACAAAACAAACTAACAAAGGTCAATTAAACTCTACTACAACAATGATGGGACAAACAATGTCTAAACAAGTTATTACTCCATCAATGGGATATGTTGAGCAACAAGGTCAAAAACAAACTTTAACAGGTGACGACTTAAAACAAGCACAAGCTGCAGCGAAATTGTTCAGCGAAATCGAATTAGCTTCAAAACCTGGTGTTGTTTTAGTTGGAATAGAAAACATTGAAGGAAGTGATGCTTACGGAATTAAAGACGGAGATACAACACATTATTTCGATGTAAAATCTGGTTTAAAAACTGCTACTGCTACTGCTTATGATGTACAAGGTCAACAAGGAGTTCAAACAGTTTATTTTGCAGACTATAAAGATGTTAAAGGAATTAAAGTTCCTTTTAAAACAACTATGAATATGGGAATCGATATTGAAATGATTACCAAAGATGTAAAAGTTAACGAAGGAGTTTCTGACGCTGACTTTAAATAATTTTGTAAAAAAACATAATTCTAGCCACCATTTTTTGGTGGCTTTTTTTTTATACATTTGTACAACAATAACAACGTTATTACACATTAATTCAAAACACAAGAAAATGAAAAAAACGATCGCATTATTAGCTTTATCTACTATTTTCACGGTAAGCTGCAAAGATAAAGTTGTTGATACAATTGAAACTGATGGAACAGATTCTCCACAAATTGAAAACGTAACGCAACAAGATACTACTTCAACAGAGCTTACTCCTGCAGAAACTGAAGGTTATGAAACTGCAACAGGTGATGAACTTAAATAACTTAAAAAACTAAAATTTTTAGCTACCATTCGTTGGCAGCTTTTTTTTTATACATTTGTATATATAAATCAGTTACTTAAATATTAAAAAAAATATGAAAAAATCATTTGCTTTATTAGCTCTTTCGGCTATTTTTATGGTAGGATGTAAAGACAAAGTTGTAGAAACCATCGATTCAAACGGAAATGATAATTTAGAAATTGAGAATACAACTCCAAACGACACTACTTCTAACGAAGTTGCAGGAACCATGGAAAAAGCTACTTTTCAAATCGAAGGAATGTCGTGTGCTGTTGGATGTGCAAAAGTAATTGAAGGGAAATTAGCTAAATTAAAAGGTGTAAAAACAGCTACTGTTGATTTTGAAACCAAGACTGCTACTGTTGAATTCGATAATGCGAAACAAACTCCAACAACAATTGAAGAAACAGTTGAAAAAATTGGAGATGGTTTATATCAAGTAGAAAACATGCAATCGTCTTTAGAAACAGCAATGCTTATTGACCAAGAACCTAAAAAAGAGAAAAAAGGTTGTTGTTCAAAATCTGGAAAATCTTGTGATAAAGACAGTAAAAAAGACGAACCTAAATCAGATTCTAAAGACAAAAAGGCTACTACAAAATTTAATTACCCTAAAAACGGATATCTATAATCTGTAGCTGGTACAAATGTTTCTTTAATAGTACGTGGAGAAACCCAACGCAATAAATTCAACACTGAACCTGCTTTATCATTCGTTCCAGAACCTCTAGCTCCACCAAATGGTTGTTGTCCCACAACAGCTCCAGTTGGTTTATCGTTTATATAGAAGTTACCTGCAGCATTTTCTAAAGCCTTTGAAGCAATCTCTATCACATAACGATCTTGAGAGAAAATAGCACCTGTTAACGCGTAATTCGAAGTTTCATCAACTAACTTTAACGACTCTTCCCATTTCGCATCTTCATAAACATAAACCGTTAATACCGGACCAAATAATTCGCGTTCCATGGTATCGTATTTCGGATTCGAAGTTAAGATAACCGTTGGTTCAATAAACCATCCTTTTGATTTGTCATATCTACCACCAACAACAATTTCTGCTTCGTTTGAAGCTTTAGCATCTTCAATTGCTTTAGCTAATTTATCAAAAGAACTTTCTGTAATTACCGCAGACATAAAGTTACTCATATCTTCTGGAGACCCCATTTTAAATGATTTCACATCCTCGATTACGAAGTTTTTAACTTCTTCCCATAACGAAGCTGGAATATAAGCACGAGAAGCTGCCGAACATTTTTGTCCTTGGTATTCAAAAGCTCCACGAGATAAAGCTGTTGCTACCTCTTTTGCATCTGAAGATGGATGTGCCCAAACAAAATCTTTTCCTCCTGTTTCTCCTACAATTCTTGGATATGTTTTATATTTAGAAATGTTTTTTCCGATAGTTCCCCAGAAATCATTAAATACTCCTGTTGAACCTGTGAAGTGAATTCCTGCAAAATTTTCGTTATCTAAAATAGTATCTGTAATCATTGCTGAATCACCGTAAACTACATTGATAACTCCATCAGGTAAACCTGCTTTTTTGAAAACCTCAACAATAACTTGCGCTGAATAAATTTGAGTAGCAGCTGGTTTCCAAACAACAACATTCCCCATCATAGCTACACAAGAAGGTAAGTTACCAGAGATAGCTGTAAAGTTAAATGGCGTAATTGCATAAACAAATCCTTCTAACGGACGGTGCTCTACTCTATTCCAAATTCCTTCTGAAGATGCAGGTTGTTGAGCATAAACTTGTGTCATGTACTCTACGTTGTATCTTAAGAAATCGATAAATTCACAAGCTGAATCAATTTCTGCTTGATGAACTGTTTTTCCTTGAGCAATCATTGTTGCAGCGTTGATTTTAGCACGGTAAGGACCAGCTAATAATTCTGCTGCTTTTAAGAAAATAGAAGCTCTATGTTCCCAAGCCATTGCAGACCATTTTTTACGTGCTTCAAGAGCAGTTGAGATTGCTTTTTCTACCAAAGCTTTATCTGCCAAGTGATAAACACCTAAATGATGTTGATGATCAAACGGAGGAAATAAGTTTTTTGTATTTCCCGTTCTAACCTCTTCTCCACCAATGTAAAGAGGAACATCAACTGTTGAATTATATAATTCACTGAATACTTTTTTTACTTCTTCTCTTTCAGGAGTTCCTGGAGCGTATGATTTTACAACTTCGTTGTACGCTTTTGGAACATTAAAAATTCCTTTAGGCATAATTTTATTAATTAGTTTGTTCTTGATTAATTTATTGCAAATGGTGCACTTAACTTGAATGTAGGAATAACAACTTTAAACTTTCTGGTTGTAGAAAAATTAATCATATTATAATATCCTTTCATAGATCCAAAAGGCGAGGTTAATAAACAACCTGAACTATATACATGTTTCTCACCTGGTTTTATAACAGGTTTTTTTCCTAAAACCCCTTCACCATCGACAAATTCAACTTCTTTTAAAGCATCTTTTATTTCCCAATGACGCGATTCAAGTTGTACATAATCTTTCCCTTGATTCTCAATCATAATTTCGTAACTAAAGGCAAAATGTATTTGATAGTTTTTGAAATACGTGCCTTCAAAACTAGTTTTTACAGAAATTTTTATGCCTTTGGTAATTTGTGAAATCATAATTAAAGCGCTTATTCATTTCAAAGATAACAAATTTCCAACTTAATAATTTGTTAATTTGTAATATTTAAACTTCTTGCTGTACCAAAACCGATCACACGATCTGATCGATCAATAACTCCACGATAATAAACAATTACCTGATAATCATTTTCTGTTTGATAATAATTACCGTCGATAGCATTTTCAAAATCTATTTTATTTGTATTTGAATCTACCAAACAAAATAGATAACTCGTAAATCCTTGTTTTAAAAGCATTGCTTTTTTGTATGCTTTTTCTGTTGAATCGTAAACTAATTTGTTACTATCGCTTAATAAATAATTATCAACCATTCCAACTACATAAACATCTTTTCCAATATATTCTTCGGTTGGTAAATTGAAATAAACCCAGGCATAATCTGCATCTACTGCAGCATCGTCTCTAAATCTATTTCGAGGATAAAAAGCTCCATTAATATCTTGATAGTATGAATACTGTCTTAATCCTCTCGGTGCCAACGGATATAAATATGAACTGTAAATATCTGTTGACTCAATCTTTACAATCGTGTTATTTGGTTGCTTAATATCGCTATTATCAAAATACAGAAACTCATTTCCTCCATAAAACTGAGTTTCATTATCATAATTATATATAAACTGATTCCCTAAAGTATATTGTGGCTGAACGTTTGTAATTGCAGTATCAAAACGACCATTTTGTAGAATTGCAATTTTAAAATTTCTACTTGGATTGTTATAAGCTTCAACGTTATAATCAATAGTAATTCCAACGTTTTGTTTTGAATCTATAGTTTCATTATTTCTTGTTCTGTTTACCCTTACGGCTACTTGAACTTCTTCTTCGTAAACAATTACTCTTCTTGAAAACATCAAATCACCATCGTCATCTAAAATCTCAATCATATAATTTCCTGAAATTAAAATTCTAGTATTTCGATTTGGCAATGTTAACTTATAATGCGTGTAACTTTGAAGTGTATTAAACGAATTTTGAAAATTGTTTATCATTATATTATCGAAACCTCCTAAATATTCAGTGATTTGTAAATTAGAAGGTGTCCAATCGGCATTATAATGTTTTATTTTATAGTAGTAGTTAAAACTTTGTGCCATTAGATCGTCAAACTCTAAATTAAATGAATCTCCCAAACGAAACATCGGATATAAAGATTCTGCACCAGTATTTATTGAAACTGATTTTATATAATATGGTGGAGCAACTTCGTTACTTTTTTGAGCAAATAATTGAACGCTTAAAAGTAGAAACAGATAAATTATTTTTCGAAACATGAAATAGGTTTTATTTTTTAAAGATAGTAAATATCAAATAATTTTAAAACAAAAAAATCCTGCAATGCAGGACTTTATTTATAACAAACTGGAATAATTTCTCCAGGTTCTAAACAATATTTTTGTACCAATTCTGGTCCTAAATTATTAGTATAATCTACCTCATCAACTTTAAAACCAACTGCTCTAAGTTTGTCAAAAAAATCTCTTCCGTAAACACGAACATGGTCGTATTGCCCAAAAACTTCAGCCCTTTCTGCTTTATCAACAATTGAATCATCTTCAAAAGTAAATTCTCGATTTAAATCAAGAGGAATTTGAAAAACACCAATTCCGCCAGGTTTTAAAATTCGATACAATTCTTGCATGGCTTTTTTATCGTCTGGAATATGTTCTAAAACATGATTACATAAAATAAAATCGAAAGAATTATCTTCAAAAGGCAAATCACAAATATCAGCTTTAACATCTGCCAAAGGCGATTCTAAATCGGTTGTTGTGCAATTTAGATTTTTTTGTTTTCGGAATCGTTTGTAAAATGCTTGTTCTGGTGCAAAATGCAAAACTTTTAATTCTTTAGTAAAAAAATCGGTTTCATTCTGAAGATACAACCACAACAAACGATGTCTTTCTAGAGAAAGTGTACTCGGTGAAAGCACGTTATTTCGTTGTTTTCCGTATCCGTAAGGAAGAAAAGATCGGAAAGATTTTCCATCAATCGGATCTGTAAACTTATCACCTTTTAACCATAGGGCTAAAATAGGACGAACCACATAACTCATCCGAATTAATATCGGTCGAGGTACGCGATTCAAAACTATTTTAAATATTTTTTTCATGAATAGATTAAAGAACTAAAGAAACTTGTCTAAAAGCATCTTCTTCGTTACTTACAATTCCTAACTCTTTATAAATGTAATAGAAAGTAGATAAAATTTCAGGTTTACCATCCACTAAAGCAACATCGTGCTCAAAGTGAGCTGAAGGTTTTCCGTCGCGTGTAGCAATAGTCCACCCGTCCTTTAATTGCTTAATGTTTTTTGTCCCCATATTAATCATTGGTTCAATTGCAACAACCATTCCTTCTACGAATTTCTTTCCACGACCTTTTTTACCATAATTCGGCATTTCTGGCGCTTCGTGCATTTTCTTACCAATTCCGTGTCCAACCAATTCACGAACAACACCGTAATCATGAGATTCAGCATATTTCTGAATAGCATGGCCAACGTCTTCTACTCTATTTCCTACTCTAAATTCGTTAATTCCAACATATAAAGATTCTTTAGTAACTTGAAGTAATTTTTTAGTTTCGGCAGCTACGTCACCAACTTCAAAAGTATAACAATGATCACCGTAAAATTCGTGCACAATTGCTCCTAAATCACAAGAAACTACATCACCATCTTCTAACGGACGATTTGTAGGTAATCCGTGTACAATTTGGTCATTAACACTTGTCAATAAAGTTACCGGACATCCATACAATCCTAAGAATCCAGGAACTCCACCGTTATCTCTAATATATTGTTCTGCTAATTTATCTAAATGTAAAGTTGTTACCCCTGGTTTAATTTCACCAGCTAACATTCCTAATGCTTTTGAAACTAATAAAGCTGCTTCTCGCATCAATTCAATTTCTTCACGTGTTTTTGTAATAATCATGATATAGATTTTTCGAAACACAAAAATACTAAATTTTAAAACGTTCAAAAAAAAATAGCACGAAAACATTAAATTTTAATATGAAATGATGAATTAAGATTGTATTTTTATAGTAGTTTAATCTAAAAAAAGCCCTTATGATTTTAACAACCGCTACAGAAGCTGTTAAACACATAAAATCAAACGACAGAATTTATGTTCAAGCTGCAGCTGCAACACCAAGTTTACTAACAAATGCTTTAACTGAAAGAGCCGCAGAATTAAAAAATGTAGAACTTTGCCATTTACATACCGAAGGTGAAGCCAAATATGCTAATGTAAAATACAAAGAAAACTTTCATGTAAACTCTTTTTTCATTGGTTCAAATGTAAGACACACATTAACTTCTGGAAATGGCTCTTATACTCCAGTTTTTTTAAGTGAAATTCCTTATCTTTTTTCTAAAGGAATTTTAAAATTAGATGCCGTTTTTATACACGTTTCACCTCCAGATGCTCACGGATATTGCTCATTAGGAGTTTCTGTAGAAGCTACAAAAGCTGCCATTTTAAATGCAAAACTTGTAATTGCTCAAGTTAACAAATTTATGCCCCGTACATTCGGAGATGCCAGTATTCACGTTTCGGATATAGATTTTGGTGTTGAACACGATGTTCCGTTACACGAATCAATTCCGGGAAAAATCAGTGAAACAGAAAATAAGATTGGTGAGTTTGTAGCTAGTTTAATTGAGGACCGTAGCTGTTTGCAAATGGGGATAGGGTCTATTCCGAATGCAGTTCTATCAAAATTAAAAAATCATAAAGATTTAGGTATTCATACCGAAATGTTTTCAGATGGGGTTATTGATTTAGTAGAATCTGGAGTTATTACAGGAAAATACAAAAGTGTTTATAAAGATAGAATCTTAGCTACTTTTTTAAACGGATCACAACGTTTGTATGACTTTGTGAATGATAATCCGTTTTTAGTTATGAAAGAATCTTCTTATGTAAATGACACTGCAAATATTCGCCAAAACGACCGTATGATTGCAATTAACTCTGCAATTGAAGTTGATTTAACAGGACAAGTTTGTGCAGATTCTTTCGGCGCAAAAATGTATTCTGGTGTTGGTGGCCAAATGGATTTTATTCGAGGTGCCTCATTAAGTAAAGAAGGAAAAGCAATTATTGCGCTACCTTCAACTACAAATAAAGGAGTAAATAAAATTGTTCCAATCTTGAAACCAGGAGCTGGAGTAGTAACCACCAGAGCTCACGTTCAGTATATAGTTACAGAATACGGAATAGCAAATTTATATGGTAAAACTTTAAAGGAAAGAGTTAAAGCTATGATTGAAATTGCACATCCTGATTTTAGAGAACAAATTGCAAAAGAATACTTTGAATTAACAAGATAAAAAAAGCACTTCTTTCGAAGTGCTTTTTTGTAATATTAAACCAACGAATGACGTGTCATTGCTTCTGGTTGTTCAATTCCCATTAAGTGTAAAACTGTTGGTGCAATATCTCCTAAAACACCATCTGGTTTTACTTCTGTGATTTCTTTATCAACAACGATAAACGGAACCGGATTTGTTGTGTGCGCTGTATTTGGTGATCCATCAGGATTATACATGGTTTCACAATTTCCGTGATCTGCTAAGATTAAAACCGTATAATCTTTTTCAATTGCTTTTTCAACAAGCTCTTTCACGCATTTATCAACAGTTTCACAAGCAATGATTGCAGCTTCCATGCTTCCGGTATGTCCAACCATATCTCCGTTTGCAAAATTCAAACAAACAAAATCAGCTTCTCCTTTGTCTAATTCTCGTAAAAGTGCATTTTTTAAATCGTAAGCACTCATTTCTGGCTGTAAATCATAAGTAGCTACCTTTGGTGATGGACATAAAATTCTGCTTTCTCCTTCAAAAGGCTCTTCTCTTCCTCCTGAAAAGAAAAATGTTACGTGAGGATATTTCTCTGTTTCAGCCATACGAATTTGTTTCTTTCCGGCTTTAGCAATCACTTCACCTAAAGTTTCTGTTATATTATCTTTATCATACATTACATGAACATGCTGATAGTTATCATCATAATTCGTCATTGTAACATAATATAAATTTAGTTTTTGCATTCCAAACTCAACCAAATCTTGTTGCGATAAAACTTCTGTTAACTGACGACCACGATCTGTTCTGAAATTAAAGAAAATTACAACATCATCTTCTGCAATTGTTGCCACAGGTTTATCATTTTCATCAACCATTAAAATTGGTTCAATAAACTCATCTGTTACATTATTTATATAAGAATCTGAAATACTTAAAACAGCATTTTGTGAAGGCATTCCAATTCCTTTAACTAATAAATCATAAGCTTTCTTAACGCGTTCCCAACGTTTATCACGATCCATAGCAAAATATCTTCCAACAACAGAAGCTAATTTACCTGTAGATTTCCCCATCTGCTGAACCAAAGCTTCAATGTGCCCAGCTCCAGATTTTGGATCCACATCTCGCCCATCGGTAAAAGCATGAACATAAACATTCTCAACACTAGCTTCTTTAGCAGCATCTAACAATCCGAATAAATGATTGATGTGTGAATGTACTCCTCCATCAGAAACCAATCCTAAAAAATGAACGTTTTTATTATTTGTTTTAGCATATTCAAAAGCCTTTACTAATTCAGAATTTTGAGCAATACTTTTATTTTCAACAGCAATGTTAATTTTTGCTAAATCTTGATATACAATTCTACCCGCTCCAAGATTCATATGACCAACTTCAGAATTTCCCATTTGACCTTCAGGAAGACCAACATTTAAACCATCTGTTCGTAATAAAGTATTTGGATATTTAGGATATAAAGAATCGATAAAAGGCGTTTTTGCCTGATCTACTGCAGAAATTTTAGGATCTGGAGATTTTCCCCAACCATCTAAAATCATTAAAATTACTTTTTTATTCATGTTGTGTTTGTGTTTCGCCAAATTTAATGAATATAAAAGTCACCAAATCTATTTTGTTAAAATAATTTTAATTAGCTACAAAATAAGTTGTGTGAAAAATAAAAAATATTATATTTACGTTTTATAAACAACATAAAAACAAGAGATTAGCGTAATGAAAACAGCTTTATTACCTATTGTATTGATAGGAACATTTTTAATTGGCCCTTTAAACATGAACCTTTCAATAAATTTGAACAATGAAAATGGTGGCGGAAAGAAAAAGGTGGTAACAAAAAAAATAGTACCTAATTCAAGTAAAGAAATTGCTTCTTTAACAAAAAAAGATTTTAAAATTGAAAACATAGATCACATGATCTTAACTAAATATTTGGACCTTGATGAAAAGAAATTTGAAAAACCAAAAATTCAAAGTTTTGACTCAGCTTTCAAAGGTTATTATAAATTAAAATCTGAAGGTAAAATAGACAAAGAAATTTTAACTATTATCGATTTCACACAATCTTCTACAGAAAAGAGAATGTGGGTTATTGACATGGTTAAGAATGAAATTATTTTTCAAACGGTTGTATCTCACGGTAGAAACAGTGGTTTAGAGTATGCCACAAATTTTTCAAATACACCAGAAAGCCATAAAAGTAGTTTAGGCTTCTACAAAACTGCTGAAACTTATTATGGAGCAAATGGTTATTCTTTAAGACTTGATGGCTTAGAAAAAGGAATTAATGATAATGCGAGAAGCCGAGCTATTGTTATACACGGCGCTGATTACGCAGATGAAAATTTAGCTAACAATCAAGGCTACTTAGGAAGAAGTTATGGCTGTCCAGCATTGCCATTAAGTAACTATAAAGAAATTATTGATTTTATAAAAGATGAAAGCTGCTTGTTTATTTATCATGATAGTGATCCTGCATACTTAAAGAAATCAACTCTACTTAATTAATCTTTTATATAAAGCTTTGTCTAATTGATAAATGTCTTTTCTGAACTGAATTCCATTTTCATCTTTCCAAGCTGTCCAATAATGCTGATGAATTTTAACTTTCTGTTTTAATGGAATTCTTTTAGTATTACCGATATTGATTATATTTTCTAGATCTGCCATTGAGTAATCTATGGCTTCTATTTTTAATATTTCTATTGCTAAATCAAAAGGATCTTTAACTCGAACACAACCTGAGCTTAAATCTCGATTCTTTCTTAAAAAAAAAGAGCGATTACTTGTGTCATGTAAATACACACTATGCGAATTTGGAAAATCAAATTTTATTAATCCAAGTGCATTATTACTCCCTGGACTTTGAACATACCTATAGTTTTTGAATAAATCAGAATTCCAATTTAACGGATCAACTGCTTTATCTTTTTTATCATATATTGTAATTCTATTATTTGAAAAATAATCTAAATTGTAAGTTGCTTTCGGAACTACATCATTTTTTAAAATGGTTGGAGGAATCGTCCAAGTAGGATTTAATATCAAATTATTAAATGAAGATGATAAAATCGGAGTCTTTCTTTCATTAGTGCCTATTATAATATCATGTTGTTGAAGTAAATTTCCATTAGAAAACAAAAACAATTTACATTCAGGTAAATTAACCATTACATAATGCTGTCCTAAATCGTTATAAAACCAACGCGCACGTTCTAAATTAACTTTTAGTTGTCGTAATCTATCTTCTTTAGAAACATTTAACTCTATTAAAGTTTCGTCATCTATTTTTCCATTTGGGAATAAACCATGTCGTTTCTGAAAACGTTTTAATGCCTCGGTAAAATCAACTGAAATATTGTCAGAAAAATCAGAGAATTGAGCATCATTATAATAATTTAATTTTTTCTTAATTTTAGAAATATCATGATATGAAATATTCAATAAAGTATCATTAGGTAATTTTTTATAAATCTGAATAGCGTCCTTTATTCCATTATAATAACCATTTTTAGGTGTGTATTTTTCAAAAAAATCTTGAAATGAAGCATCAGATAGCACTTGCTCTAGCTCTCTAAAAAAATCTAGCTCTCTTTGTGGTACAATCCAATCTGAATAGTATTTATTTGGATTAATTTTCCCGTGTATAAACAATTTAGAGACGGTGAAAAAAGTATTAGTAAAAGCAATATCAATTTCACTTTTTTCGTCTAAATTCATTTTATTATAATCTCGATGTCTGAATGCTAATTTAGTAAGTTGAAGATGCTGAATATTTATTTCATCTTTTTCTAATTTCAATAATTCCTATAGAAAAGCCTCTCGGTTCATTTTAGAAGTCCAAGCTAATTGGCGATTAGAATTTCGATAAAAATCGATAATTTCAGATCACACTGAAAAAAATTTTTCTTTCTTGATTCGAAAAGGAAAAATCAAAGAACTAGTCATTTGTTTAACTTCTCTAATCTTCTCTGTCTCTAAAGAGCAACTTGTTAATACAACAAAAAAAATGACAGAAAATAAAGTAATGGATTTTATTAACAACGAATAAATAAATTTTCTTAATAAACTAACATCTTGTTTTGTTGAGTTAAGTACGCCTCTGCGTGTTTTAATAAATTCCAAGTTAATTTATTTGTATCTGTCTGTTCCTTAATAAATAACGCTTTTAATTTAAAATCAATAACCTTACTTTTATTAAATAAAGCGATTCCTAAAATTTTGTCATTTTCAAAAATTCCAAAACAAAAATAATTATCACAAATTTTCTTTAAATAGATACCGTTTTCAACGAACTTTAAATGAAAAAAATCATCTGATTTTAAATGTATCAAATCATCTGGCGAAATTTTTTTAACTCTCATCATAATTTTCTTTTTTTTAGCATTTTCTTTTTTTATTAGTAAAAATACATTTTTTTAACACAATATACAAAATTTAATATTTTTAATTCTATATTGAACTTTATGTTTTTTTTATAAGAAAAACAGAGTAATTTTATTGTCATAACATATTCAATAAATGGAAAATTTACTACTTATTAATATAGCCAAACATGTAGATTTATCTGAAGAAGAGAAGCAAATTGTACTTAATCAATTTGAGACTGCTTCTTTTAAAAATAAAGAAATTTTATTAAAACCTGGCCAAATTGGAGATTGGGCATATTTTGTTCAACAAGGAATTATAAGAAATTATACTATAGATGAAAACGCAACTGAACATGTGCTTTCATTTGCAAGCCCAGGTTGGTGGATTGCCGATATGTATAGTTTTTTAGCAGGAAAACCAAGTAATTCTTATATTGAAGTTATAGACGATGCAGAAGTATATATTATAACAAAAGATAAACAAGAGGAATTATATAAACTTGTTCCTAAAACAGAGCGTTTTTTTAGAATTTTAATCGAAAACTCTTTAATTGCTAATCAACAAAGATTAGTTGATAAACTTTCACTTTCTGCAGAAGAACGTTACGAAAATTTCGCAAAAAAATATCCTGAAGTTAAAAACTGTTTGCCACAAAAACACATAGCTTCTTATATTGGAGTAACTCCAGAATTTTTTAGTAAAATGAAAAGTAAACTATTAAGAAACAAATAATAAAAGCGTCTAATCTAAACAATTAGGCGCTTTTTTATTACATTAATTTTTCTTAACTTACATTAACCTTACTGTACAATAATGTATTGTACTTTTGATATATAAACAAAAGAAAATGAAAAATTATATTTTACACAAAGCAAATACAAGAGGTGAAGCGAACCATGGTTGGTTACACTCTTTTCATACATTTAGTTTCGCTGGATATATGAACAACGAACGAATTCATTTTGGAAATTTACGCGTATTAAACGACGATACTGTTGCAGCCGGAATGGGTTTTGGAGAACATCCACATGATAATATGGAAATAATTACCATTCCACTTTCTGGTGATTTAGCACATAGAGATAGTATTGGTTCTCAAGAAATCATTAAAGAAGGAGATATTCAAGTAATGAGTGCAGGTACTGGAATTACGCATAGCGAATACAATGCAAATTCTGATAAAGAAGTTAAATTCTTACAAATTTGGGTTTTTCCAAATAAAAGAAATGTTACTCCTCGTTATGATCAAATGACTTTACCTGAAGTAAGAAATCAATTAGTACAGATTATTTCGCCAAATAAAGACGACTCCGGTCTTTGGATTCATCAAGACGCTTGGTTTCATTTAGGCAAGTTAGATTCTGGTTTTGAAACAACATACCAACTAAAAGATTCTAAAAACGGTTTATACATTTTTATTATTGAAGGCGATGTAACCATTGGAGACAAAGAATTAAATAAACGTGATGCTATTGGAATCTCTGAAATCGAATCTATTTCGATCAAAGCAAGCTCTAACGCTGAGATTTTATTAATGGAAGTGCCAATGACAATTAATTATTAATATAAAAACATAAATTATGAGTACAACAAAATGGAATATCGATCCTACACACTCTTTGATTGGGTTTAAAGTAAAAGATATGATGTTTACAAACGTAAAAGGACAGTTTGAAGATTATACTTCAGATATTCATTTTCAAAAGAAGATTTCGCAAATGCAAAACTAGATTTTAAAGCGCAAACTAATTCTATAAATACAAACAATAAAGACCGTGATGGACATTTAATTAGTCCAGATTTTTTTGATGCAGAAAAATTTCCTGAATTAAAATTCACATCAAAATCAATTACTGGATCGGGAAATGATTTTAAAGTAACTGGTGATTTAGAAATGCACGGAATTTCTAATTCAATTACTTTAGATGTTGAAGTGAGCAACGAAATGAAAGATCCTTGGAGAAATACAAAAATCGCTTTAAACATTAACGGAAAAATCAGCCGTAAAGATTGGGGATTAACTTACAATTCAGCCTTAGAAACTGGAGGTGTTTTAATCGGTGACGAAATTAAACTTGATATTGAACTTCAATTAGCTAAAGCATAATTCAACTTAATAAAACAAAAAAACGCATTCTTCAACAGAATGCGTTTTTTCTTGATTATATAATTATATTTGTATTTGATAGTTTAAATTTTACAACATGAATAAAAAAACTTTTTTGATTCTAACAACTGTTTTCGGAATGGCAGTAACTTCTTGTAAAAAAGAAAACACCGTTGCAACTTCTGGACACGACAATCCACTTATTGCAAATTGGGAAACTCCATACCAAACACCTCCTTTTGAATTAATCAAAAACGAACATTTTGAACCTGCAATTCTTGAAGGAATTAAAGAACAACAACAAGAAATTGATGCAATTATAAAAAACAACGAACCTGCAACATTTGAAAACACAATTGTAGCTTTAGATAATTCTGGGGTACTTTTAGGTAAAGTTGCTTCTGTTTTTTATAATTTAACAAGCTCTAATACTAACGATACGTTACAAAAAATCGCTCAGAATTTAGCGCCAAAAATGTCTGAACATAGAGACAATATCAATTTAAACGAAGATTTGTTTAAACGTGTTAAAAAAGTTTATGACGATTACAGCATCGGTGGAAACGAAAAATTAGCGCTTACACCAGAACAAAAAATGTTATTAGATAACACTTACAAGAGTTTTGTAAGAAGCGGTGCGAATTTATCTGTAGAAGATAAAGACAAATTAAGAAAATTAAACAGTGAACTTTCTTTATTAAATTTGAAATACGGTGATAATCTGTTGGCAGAAACTAATGCTTACGAATTAGTTATCGAAAATAAAGAAGATTTAGCTGGATTACCCTCTGAGATTATCGAAGCTGCTGCTGCAGAAGCTAAATCAAGAAATAAAGACGGAAAATGGGTATTTACTTTGAGTAATTCAAGCGTAATGCCATTTTTACAATATTCAAGCAAACGTGAGTTAAGACAAACCATTTGGAATGCTTATCAAAAAAGAGGTAACAATGATAATGCTAACGACAACAAAGAAATCGCAAAACAAATTGCTAATCTTCGTATGGAAAAGGCACAACTTTTAGGTTACAAAAATCACGCAGAATATGTTTTAGAAGAGAGCATGGCTAAAAATCCAGAAAACGTTAATGCTTTATTAAACAAACTTTGGACTCCTGCTTTAGAGAAAGCTAAAGTTGAAGCTGCAGATATTGCTGCAATGATGCGTAAAGAAGGGATTAATGAAAATGTAACTCCAGCAGATTGGCGTTATTATGCTGAAAAAATTCGTAAAGAACGTTTTGATTTAGACGAACAGGAAATGAAGCCTTATTTCAGTATCGACCAAGTTCGCGACGGAGTTTTTCAAGTGACAGAAAACTTATTCGGCTTAAAGTTTAAAGAAGTTAATAATCTTCCTAAATATCACAATGAGGTATCAACTTGGGAAGTTACAGATAAAGATGGAACTTTAATTGGTATTTTATATATGGATATGTTCCCAAGAGTTTCTAAACGTGGAGGTGCTTGGATGACATCATTCCGCGACCAAGAAATGGTTGATGGAAAACGTAGAATTCCAGTTATTTCAATTGTTTGTAATTTCACCAAACCAACTGCAGATGCACCAGCATTATTAACGTTTGACGAAGTAACAACTTATTTCCATGAATTTGGTCACGCATTACACGGATTACTTTCTAACGTTAATTATAAAAGCTTAGCAGGAACAAATGTTTCAAGAGACTTGTTGAGTTACCATCTCAGATTATGGAAAATTGGGCAGCTGAGCCTGAAGTTTTAAAAATGTTTGCAAAGCATTATAAAACTGGTGAAGTTATTCCTGATGCATTAATTGAAAAAATGACAAATGCAGGAACTTTTGATCAAGGTTTTGCAACTACAGAATATTTAGCAGCATCGTTATTAGATTTGCAATATCACACGATTGAAAAACCAATTACAACAGATTTAAATACTTTTGAATTAAGCGGAATGAAAAATATTGGTTTAACAGACGCTATAATTCCTCGTTACAGAAGTACGTATTTCAGTCATATTTTCTCTGGTGGATATTCAGCTGGATATTACAGCTACATTTGGAGCGAAGTTTTAGATTCTGATGCTTTTGATGCATTTAAATCAACAACTCTATTTAACCCAGAAAAAGCTAAATCATTTAGAGTAAATATTTTAGAAAAAGGTGGAACCGAAGACCCAGCTGAATTATATAGAAAATTCAGAGGAGCAGATCCTAAAATTGAACCACTTTTAAAGAAACGTGGTTTAAACTAAAAAATACAAATCCCAATCAATTACTGGTTGGGATTTTTTTATTATTCTTGAAATTATCTTGAAAACAAAAACGCTTCAAGATCATCAAAATAATTTTCAAAATTTGAATACAAGTCGTTTTCAGTAAGTTTTTTTGAAAAAGCAGCTAAGTAAATAAAATCAGACCAATCAACTCCAAAATATTTAAAATCCATCCATAAATAATAAATATCTTCTTCAAGTTTTTGATTTATGTTTTTCTTTGATTCTTTTATTTCACTCAAAAAGAAATGTTCCCATATTTTAAAACCTAATCTAAATTTATCATATTTAAGTAATTCGAGAAAATTCTCATCACCTTCATAAATCATATCTATTTGATAATCATCATAAATATATTTACTTAAAAGTTTTAAAACATCTTCTTTAGATTTTTTTTCAGCCCAATATAATTCAAAATAACGCTCATTATGGAGGATTTGGATTGAGTTATTATCCCATTTATTTGTTAAACTACTAAAATCCAACCAATCTTTATAAACTCCAATAAAAACCTCAATCCAATTCTTATATTTAAATACCTTTTGCATAAAATGATTATTAATACTAAAGTATAAATAATTTTTAATAATTCTAAACATAAAAAAAGCACTTCTTTCGAAGTGCTTTTCTATTATATATTTTTAAGGTTAATCACCTCTTGTTCTGTTAAGAAACGCCATTGCCCACGAGTAATTCCCCACTTAGTTAATCCTGCAAACATTACACGATCTTGTTTTAAAACGTTGTATCCTAAACTTTCAAAAACCGCACGTACAATTTTAACGTTCGATGTTTTTAATTTAATACCCACTTCGCTTTTTGGTTCGTTTTCAACATAGTTCACATCTTCAACCCAAACTTTATGGTCTTTGATATAAACACCTTTTTGAATTTTTTCTAAATCTTCAAACTTTAAGTTTTTATCTAAACTCACTTGATATAATTTAGAAGAACGCTGTGCATCGTTTGTAAACTTCTGAATCATTTCGTTATCATTGGTGAACAATAATAATCCAACCGTAGTTTTGTCCATTCGACCTACAGGTTTAAGAAGTGATCTTGAAGCATTTCGTACTAAATCATAAGCACTTGATACATTTTCGTCTTCTGAAGTTGAAAAGCCTTTTGGCTTATTCAATAATACATAAACTTTCTTTTCTGGATTTAAAGTCACACCATCAAAAACAACCTTGTCATTTGGTTTTACTTTATATCCCATTTCAGTAACTACTTCACCATTAACCGTAACGTTACCTGATTGAATATATAAATCGGCATCTCGTCGAGAACATACTCCTGAATTTGATATATATTTATTTAATCGAATATCATCAGACCCTTTTTTAAGCACAGCCTTTTTAGGTTGCTCTGGGGTTTCTTGATTTCCTTTTACGAAAGGTTTACGATCTGATTTATATGGTGAATTTCCGCTAAAAATATTCTTTGAAGCGAAAGGTTTCGTGTCTTTATTTTTTTTCTTTGAAGCTGTTTTTCTTGGCGGACCTGACGGTTTTTTCTTATCGTTTCCACCTCTGGTGCTTTTACCTCTTC
Organism: uncultured Flavobacterium sp.; assembly: GCF_947632075.1. Lineage (GTDB taxonomy): Bacteria > Bacteroidota > Bacteroidia > Flavobacteriales > Flavobacteriaceae > Flavobacterium. The sequence goes on along the minus strand of NZ_CANRNX010000005.1, from coordinate 44,161 downwards.
CTGTGTTCATTATAAAATAATTTTTGCAAAGATAGTTATTTAAATTTCATAATACGAAAAACAAAATTGAGTTTCAAATAATATCTTCGAAAAAAAATATGTAATTTCAAATTAAAATTTAATTATCATGAAAAAAATATTGAATTTAATATTACTACAAGGTATTATCAGTTTAATTTCTGGAATATTACTTTCAAAAATGTCATTGGTCGGAAAAATTGGAATCAGTATCGTTTACACAGAATATTCTTTATTAAAAACCTGGTGGAAAGCAGCCTTAGTTGTATTTATAGTTCAACTTATTATTATCGCAATTTTATATATAAGTAAACGTTTTATGCTCTACAAAACCTTTGTAATAATTAACTTAATTCTAATAATTATTGGTTTGTTGGGAGTATTTTTTACTTATATCGACTTTACAACAACTTCAAACAAATACATGAATAGTAAATTCCATACGGGTGGATATTTAGTATGGTTGGGTTGGTTTATTAATTGTATTTACTTTTTCATTTTTAGTGTGAAGCCAAAACCAACTACTGAATCAACAAATACCGATTTAAATCAAGGGTTGAATTAATTGTTTTCCGTGAAGAATTACCTTTGGATCAATTAAAACTATAGATAAAATCCCTAAGATTAACAATAACTTTAAGCTTACGTGCAATGCATTGTAAGCTTTTTTATTTTTAGCTTGCCAAAGCTGCACTAAAAAAATAGAAAGCATTATCAGACTGAAATAGAAATAATAAGCCATGTACCCAATCTCAAAATGCTGAATTAAAATTACAATCGGAACGATAGTTAAGACGGCAAGAAAGGTTATGATTCGCTTGGCAGGTTTTATGCCAAAACGAACAGGAATAGTTTGGTAATTATTCGCAAAATCACCGGTAATATTTTCTAAATCTTTAACCATTTCTCTAATTAAAATAATAAGATAAAGGAAAGATGCATGAACAAATATTCCGAAACTGAAATTCTTGAAATACATTAATATTTCAAAAAAAGGTAAAACTACCAATAACGAAGCCGTTAGATTTCCAATAATAGGAAATTTTTTAAGCTTGTGGGAATAAAACCAAATTAAAAAAATATAAATGGAAATGAAAGCAGCAGCTCGCCATGAAACAACAAAAGCCAATCCGGCACTTAAGAAGTTTAAAGCAAAATAAATTCGAAATTGCGTTGCTTTACTAACAAATCGGTCGATTGTGTATTTATTCGGCCTGTTGATTAAATCTTTCTCAGAATCGTAGAAATTATTAATAATATAGCCCGATGCAATTGCAAAAGACGAACTTAAAATAATTAAGAATAAGGGAAAATTTAGCACTACATCAAGCGCACGATAATCTGAACCGAATATAAAAATCGATGCTAAATATTGGGCTAAAACCACAACAAAGATATTATACCCTCGAACTACCGAAAATATACTGAGTAATTTCTTTACAATTATTTTCTGTTTACGCGAAAGCATAACATGTTTTTAAAATCCGAGAAACGGAAAGGTTTTAGAATTTGTAAACCAATTCTAACTTATAATCTTTTAAAGCTTCTTTTGCTTTTTCAAAATCAGGAGCAAAACCTAAAATGTATCCTCCTCCACCTGAGCCACAAAGCTTCAAATAGTAATCATTAGATTCAATTCCTTGTTGCCAAACTCCGTGGAATTTCTCAGGAATCATCGGTTTAAAATGATTTAAAGCAATTTTAGAAAGTTCTTTTGTATTTCGGAAAAGTGTTTTAAAATCACCTTTTAAGAAGTTTTCAACAGCAGCATCAGTATATTTAGTAAACTGAGATTTCATCATACTTCTGAAACCTTCATTCTTTAAATTATCCATAAAAATATTTACCATAGGAGCTGTTTCTCCAACCATTTCAGAATCAATTAAGAAAACACCACCTATTCCTTCTTCTTTTTGAGATGGAATTCCAGTTGGCTCTACATTATCTTTAGAATTGATTAAAATTGGTAAACTTAAATAACTATTTAACGGATCTAAACCTGAAGAAGTTCCATGAAAGAACGATTCCATTTTTCCGAAAATAGCTTTTAATTGAAGTAATTTCTCACGTGTTAAATTCTCTAACACCGTAACTTTATCTTTCGCGTATTGGTCGTAAATAGCAGCCACTAAAGCACCACTACTTCCAACTCCGTATCCTTGAGGAATACTAGAATCGAAATACATACCATTTTCAATATCACGCTCTAAAGCTTGCATATCAAAAGATACTAATTCAGGATTTTCTGCTTGCATTTGTTTTAAATGCGCAGCAAAAGCACGTAAACTTCCGTTTGATTTTACAGCTTCTTCTGTAGAATCTCCAGAAATTTTTAATGCACCATTGTAAAAATTATACGGAATAGAAAGCCCTTTTGAGTCTTTGATGATTCCGTATTCTCCAAATAGAAGAATTTTTGAGTAAAATAATGGTCCTTTCATAATCAATTTCTTTTCAATAAGTGTAGATACAAAGTTAAGTAAAAAAATGTTACTTGAACAAATATGATGTATTTTATAATCTTTTGTTAAAATTAAGTACTAAAAACTATTTATGAATCCCGTAAACACAATGTCTGCAACCGTTTTTACAACATCTACCTTTTAAGAAATGATACATTTCGGTAAATACAAAAAATCCGTTTTCCATATAAAAATGCAAACCTTCAACCATTTCAGTTGGTCGTTTTGGAAATTTATTTTCCATAGAAAACTTCATCATCTCATCAAATTTCTTCAAACAATCGTTACATAAACAATCGTGTTCTGTTTTTTCATACAAGAAGGCAACGGTTTCATCTAGCAATTCTACTTTTTGGCAATCGCAGTTTTGAATATCATCTGCTTTACATTCTAAAGTTTTATGGCAATGTGTACAATTTTCTCGCATGTTATTGAGCTAAATTTTCAACACCATTTCCAACAAAATCGTGTATATATTGGTTATTTTGACAATATTTAGAAAGTTCGTTTGTAATAAAATCTTGCACTTGAGTTTTTATATTTTCAGGATATAAAACGTGTACATTAGCACCTGCATCTAAAGTAAAACAAACCGGAACTTGTGTTTCGTTTCTGAACTTCCAAATGGCATTGATAATTTCTAACGTATTTGGTTTCATTAAAATAAAATACGGCATTGAAGTCATCATCATTGCGTGTAAAGTCAAGGCTTCACTTTCTACAATTTTAATGAACTCCGTTAAATCTCCAGAAGCAAAAATAGCTTTCAACTTAGCGATATTTTCATGCGCTTGTGCGAAACGCTGTTCTGCAAACGGATGACCAAACATTAATTCGTGACCAACGGTACTTGAAACTTGCTTTTCTCCTTTATCAACTAACAAAATAGAATCTTGATAGTTTTTAAAATTAGGATGTACTTCGTAATCAAATTCAATTCCGTAAGCATCAGAACTATTTGCAATACTTTCGGTTTTTCCCCAAACAACCATTTCTCCTTTAATGCTACGACAAGCACTTCCGGAACCTAAACGAGCTAAGAAAGATGCTTTTTGTAAGAAATAATTTTCATCTTTATCTGAAACTAATTCTTTTTCTAAAGCGATGATATTTGCAGAAATAGCCGCCATTCCAGAAGCAGAAGATGCAATTCCAGAACTGTGCGGAAATGTATTATGAGTATCAATGGTAAAATGATAATCTTCGATGTACGGACAATAAGGTAAAATACGCTCGAAATATTTTTGGATTTTTGGACGGAATGATTCTTTTGGTTGTCCTTCAAACAACAAATCAAAACTGATTCCTTTGGTTTCTTTCGCTTCAAAAGTTAACGATGTAATGGTTTTACAATTACTTAAAGTAAAACTCAACGACGGATTTGCCGGAATTTGATTGTCTTTTTTACCCCAGTATTTCACCAAAGCAATATTACTTGGTGCTGAGAATTTAAAAGTTCCGTTACTTAATTTGTGATTTGTTTGAGCGATGAATTCTTGAAAATTAGTCATTTAAATTTCTTTAAAATATGCGTTAACTTAGAGCTAGCCCTCGTTGCAGTGATATCCTTTAAAATTTATTTTAAAGATAAAACGAAAAGCAGGCAAAAACTCAAAAATAAGCAAAATGTTTAGCTTCTTAAAATATTATTTATTTGCAATAGCTTGAGCAGCAATGAAACCCGAAGTCCAAGCGTTTTGAAAATTGAATCCGCCGGTAATAGCATCAATATTCATGATTTCGCCCGTAAAATATAAGTTTTTGAACAACTTACTTTGCATGGTTTTAAAGTCGATTTCTTTTAAATCGATGCCACCAGCTGTTACAAACTCATCTTTAAACGTACTTTTTCCGTTTACTTTAAACTCGGTATTAGTTAACTGATTGGTTAAATTCACCAATTGTTTTTTGGTTAAATCGGCCCATTTTGCATCGGCAGTAATTTCTGAAGCCAGAACCAATTGTTCCCACAAACGCGTGGTTAAATCGAAAGGCGATTTTTTTACTACGGTTTTCTTAGCGTGTTCTAACTTTAATTCGTTAAGCTGAACCAAAACATCATCAAAAACTTCTTCGTTAAGGAAATTCACTTGTAAGGTAAACTGATAATTTTTATCGAAAAGTTCACGAGCTCCCCAAGCTGAAAGTCGTAAAATAGCAGGTCCGCTTAATCCCCAATGTGTGATTAATAAAGGGCCGTTTGATTTTAGTTTGGTTTCTTTAACTTTTAAAGTCACGTTCGGAACCGAAATTCCCATTAAATCTTTGATTCGTGTATCATTAATATTAAAGGTAAATAACGACGGAACCGGAGAAACAATTTGGTGACCTAAACCTGTAAGCATTTCCCAAATTTTTGGATTGCTTCCGGTTGCCATAACCAAATGCTTACAAGTAAGTGTTCCTTGAGTAGTTTCTAAAATCCAATTATCATTGGTTTGCGAAATCGCTTGAACGCTACATGAGGTATTTACTTTAATTTGATTTTCTTGAGCTAAATTTAAAAAACAATCGATGATGGTTTGTGAAGAATCAGTAACAGGAAACATACGTCCGTCTTCTTCAATTTTTAGTTCTACGCCATTGTTTTCGAACCATTCAATAACATCGACAGAACAAAAAGTATGAAAAGGTCCACGAAGTTCGCGTTCACCACGCGGATAAAACTTCGTAAGTAAATTAGGTACAAAGCAAGCGTGCGTAACATTGCAACGTCCGCCACCTGATATTTTTACTTTTCCTAAAACTTCTTTTCCACGTTCAAGAATTGCAATTCGTAAATCGGGATTATTTTCGGCAATATTAATCGCAGTAAAAAATCCAGAAGCTCCTCCTCCAACAACAATTACATCAAAATTATTTTTCATATTCATTCAGGTTTCCCCAATTCTTATTTTAAATTTCCCCGTTTTGTAGAACGAAAAACAATAATTTAATAATAAGCCATATTAAAACACTTGAAAATAAGCTTTTTTTATTAGGCATAATTATTGTAATTTTATTCCATAGAAATTTCAACAAAGATACAGAACTAAGACTTGTATTTAAAAATTTAAATTCTGAACGATGTTAAAAAAACTACCCTTACTTTTTTTGATTTTGTTATTTGCTATGTGTAAATCTAAAAAAAATGTTACAGATGGTGTAATTGAAGAAAAAGGAAAAAAAACTGAAACAATTTATTATACAGAACAAACGAGAAATGATTTTAGATCTGTTTCTGAAAAAGTTCAAAAAAAATTTCTGAAAGATTATAAAGCAGATTCAGAAGAATATGCCATTTTATTTTTCACTCAAGGTTTTAATGGAGAAGAAATTACTGTGAGAAATGAAGAAGGTGAAATTTTTAAAGGAATTGTTTTTACTGATAAAGAAACTGGATTAGCAAAAAATATGCGAGTGAAAAGCGCTATAGAAACTGAGATTTACGATAAAGAAACAAAGAAGAAAATCTATATAAAACCAGAAAGTGTAAGTACAAACAAATTTATTTACATTATGAAAGAAACTGGCGGTGAAAAACCTTACAAAATTACATACAGTAATAAACTAAGGCCCGCTAAGTAAACAATTTAACAACAAACAAACGAAAAAGCCAAGTAAATTACTTGGCTTTTTTTATTTTATCATATCTTGATATGAAAGTATGGTTTCAAATCCTTTTTGTTTAAAATACGTTGTTGGATTTTCTTGTGAAGCTACCATAACAAAATCACCGCCCCAACCGCCTAAACTTTTAACCAATCCGTTAAAATCAGAAAACAGCTGCTCTTGTATGGTTGGCACTTCTAAAACTTTACTCAAATTAGCTTCATAAGTTTTGAAAAAATGAATGAACTCATTTAAATCATCAATCTGTAGAATTTGTTCGGTCATTTTAGAAACCTCAGCAATTTCATGAGTTAAATCTTTCTGCTTTTTTCGGAAATTAGCAATTGCATCTTTACTATCGCGTTTTTGATTTAAATACACAAAGTAAATTTTATCTGCAAAACTTGGTTTATAAACTACTTGTTTTACCGAAACTTTTCCGTTTACTTTTTGATACGTAATTGGTTCGTTATTTTGTGCACAAGCAATATCGTAACCACTGCCTCCGAATGAATTTTCTAACAATTCAAAAGCATCAATTTGAAACCATTGAGCAATATTATTTATTAAGGTTGACGAAGTTCCTAATCCCCAATTTCGAGGAAAAGTTAATTCGGTTTCAACCAAAAATCCAGTTTTTGAATTTAAAACATTTAGATTTTGTTGATGTGCTTGATGTAAAATTTCGATTAATGTTTTTCGAACTTTATCATCTTGCTCTTTTATATTTTTGGAAATTATATCGGCAATCAGAATTTCATCGTTAAACCAAACCGAACCATCTGCATCATAACTTTTCCAAGTGATTACAGACGAATTCAACGAAAAAACACGCAAGGTTTGTCCGAATTTAGTTGGCAAGGCAAAAACCTTTGCGCCTTCTAAAACGTAGTATTCACCTAGAATAAATAATTTTCCGTTGCTGTAAAATTCCATATATTTTTAATCGTTTCTAACGAGAGATTGAAAGTTGAAAACTATTTTCTAAGACTTTCAATAAATTCAACCACTGCGCTATGTGTAACCGTTTGATTTTCGAAATGATTAACCACTTTAACGCGTTCTTCATCGGTTGCGTTAAACTGATTTAAAATATTCATCAAGTGCATTTTCATGTGACCTTGTTGAATTCCGGTTGTAGTCAACGATTTTACAGCTGCAAAATTTTGAGCCAATCCGGCAACTGCAATAATTTCCATCAATTGGTTTGCCGAAGGTTTTTCTAACAATTCTAACGCAAACTTCACCATTGGATGTAAAGTTGTTAATCCGCCAACGGTTCCTAAAGCTAAAGGTAAATCCATCCAGAAATGGAAAATTCCATCTTTAATTTCAGCATGAGATAAACTTGAATACATTCCGTCTTTTGCAGCAAACGCATGAACTCCAGCTTCAATCGCGCGGAAATCGTTTCCTGTTGCTAAAACCACCGCATCAACCCCGTTCATAATTCCTTTATTATGTGTAACAGCACGATAGGTTTCAATTTCTGCAATACGAACCGCTTGCACAAACTTTTCAGCAAAATATTGTGGGTCTTTAATTTCTTTACTTTTTAAATCTTCCACCGCACAAGAAACCTCAACGCGAACCAAACAATTTGGAACGTAGTTTGAAAGAATTGACATGATTACTTGTAGATTCTTTTCTTCTTCTGTGAAGTTAGCATAAACAGCAGCTTCAGAACGTAAAACATTTGCAAATTCTTCTAAACACGAATTAATGAAATTCGCTCCCATACTATCTTTAGTATCAAAAGTTGCATGTAATTGGTAGTAATCTTTAAGTTCAGAAGTTTTATCAACCAATTCAATAGCTAAAATTCCACCACCACGTTTTTCCATATTTTTGGTAATGTGTTTGGTGTTTTCATAAAATTTAGATTGAATGTCTTTAATGAATTGTTCTAATTTTTGCTTTGAACCAGAAAACAAGAAATGTACGTTTCCGATTTTCTCCGTAGAAAGAACTGTTGCTTTAAACCCACCGCGTTTACTCCAAAATTTAGCAGCATTTGAAGCAGCAGCAACAACCGAACTTTCTTCGATAACCATAGGAACGGTATAAACCTTATCGTTAATTATAAAGTTTGGCGCCACACCAAAAGGAAGGTAAAAATTGGTAATGGTATTTTCAATAAACTCGTCGTGAAGTTTTTGTAAAGCTTCGTCTGAATTATAATATGAAGTTAACAAATTTGTTATTTCGCTATTTCCGTTGAAATATGTTTCAACAATCCAATGTACTTTTTCTGCTTTACTTAGTTTTGAAAAACCGTTTACTAAACTCATTTTTTTTGTGCTTAAATTTTGCACAAAGATACACATTCTTATGGATTGGATTTTTTTGAACAAAAAAATACCACAGATACTCAGATAAAAATCTGTGAACCTGTGGTTAATTATAAATTTTATGGGTATTAAATTTTCAATTAAAAATAAAATTAATTGGTTTATTTGTTTTTGGAATTCTTACAACAGTAAATGGTTCCACTGGTACAGTAGCAGCAACTCCATCAACAAAAAAAGAAACAACAAAAACATCAACAGAATTTGCATTCTCATAAATACTTTCAACTTTAATGTAATAATTTGTATCTGGTTGTACTTTATCAAATACGATTAACAAATAATTTGTACTAAAATCAGTATCAATGAATAGTTCAGGTGAATATAATTCCTCTAACATCGTATTATGCATTTCATTCAATTCCTCTAAACTCATAACTACGTTGCCTTGTGGTGTATATAGATTTAAAGCAGAACTTAAAGATGATTGAAACAAAACTTCAAAATCCATTGATCCTTGCGTAGTTTCAGTAGAATTATCGTCGTTACAACTCAAAAGAAATAAGCTGGTAACAAATAGAAATAATAGTTTTTTCATAATTTTATTTTAATTGATTAGTGAATCAAATATACCTTTAAAAACTCATTTTAACAAAATAAAAAACTAACAATCAACAGTTTGTAAAAAAAATACAATTTATTTTTTTTCAAATAAAGAACAGTAAATAAAAAAACATACTTTTATGATAGTATCAAATGATAGTATCACAATATGAAGCCTCCCTACGAAATAACTTCTAAAATATTAAAATTAATTTCTTCAATTTCAGAAAAAATTGGAGAAGTAAACGCTAAATATTTAATTAAAACAAATCCAACTTTAAGAAAACAAAATCAAATTAAAACCATTCATTCTTCTTTAAGTATTGAGGGAAACACACTGACTGAACAACAAATCACTGCCATCTTAGAAAACAAACGCGTCGTAGGTCCGCAGAAAGATATTCTCGAAGTATTAAACGCTTTAGAAGTTTATAAAAACATAAATAAATTAAAACCTCATAACGAAAAGGATTTCCTAAAAGCGCATAAACTTCTTTTAGAAAAGTTAATAGAAAATCCTGGAAAATATAGAAATCAAGGAGTTGGAATTGTAAAAGGTTCAAAAGTAGAACATATTGTGCCTCCTTATGAAAATGTTCGTTTTTTAATGAATGATTTGTTCGAGTATTTGAAAGATAAGTCGGAATTAACTTTAATTAAAAGTTGTGTTTTTCATTACGAAATGGAATTTATTCACCCTTTTCTTGATGGAAATGGAAGAATGGGAAGATTGTGGCAAACTTTAATTTTGATGCAAGAATATCCTGTTTTTGAATTTCTACCGTTTGAAACTTTAATTTCTAAAAATCAAGAAGCATATTACAATGAACTTTCACAATCTGATAAAGAAGGAAAATCTACAAAATTCATTGAATATATGTTGCAAATAATTGATAACTCATTAAGTGAGCTATTAATGAATTCAAGTAAAAAACTTTCGGATGAAGATAGAATCAATATTTTTTTAGAAAACAACGATAATGAATTCTCTAGAAAAGATTATATGATTTATTTTAAGGATATTTCCTCAGCCACTGCAAGTCGTGATTTAAAAAATGCTGTAGAAAAAAATCTTATTTTGAAAAACGGAGATAAAAAAACCACGATTTACAAGAAAAATAAAAATCTGTGAATCTGTGGCAACTAAACTCCAAAATAAACTTCCTATTTCGCTATTTCCAAAAAATGATTTACTTTGTAGGATTCGCATCAGAAAATAAATTTTAATGAAAAATATAAAATACACTTTAGCCTTTTTATTGTTTGCTGGAATTTCGGCTACAGCTCAAAAGAAAATTAGTCAGGAAGAAATTTGGAACGGAACGTTTAGAACGCAGGGAATGACTTCATTAAACGCAATGAAAAATACCAACGCGTACACTGTTTTAGATTACAATCGAGGAAACAAATCGTACCAAATTGATTTATATGATTTCGCAACTTTAGAAAGAACTAAGAATATTTTAAATACCAAAAACTTTCCGGAATTAACTGAAATTTCTGAATACAGTTTTAATAATGACGAAACCAAGTTGTTAATTGCAACCAACTACAACCCTATTTATCGTCATTCGTTTACGTCGCTTTTTTACACTTTCGATTTAAACACCAATAAATTAGTAAAAGTTTCTGATAACGAAATTCAAGAACCGCAATTCAATTACGATGGTTCAAAAATCGCTTATGTTTACGATAATAACATTTTTGTAAACGATTTAAATTTGAATAAAACCATTCAGATTACCAATGATGGTGTGAAAAATAAAATCATTAACGGAATTACCGATTGGGTTTACGAAGAAGAATTTGCTTTTGTTCGTGCTTTCGATTGGAATGTCGATGGAACCAAAATCGCTTACATTAAATTTGATGAAACCGAAGTTCCTGAATTTTCAATGGATGTTTACGTTGATGGATTATATCCAACGCAACAAGTTTTTAAATATCCGAAGGCAGGAGAAAATAATGCAAAAGTTTCTCTTCATATTTACGATTTAAAAAACAACAAAACCACAAAGGTTGATTTAGCAAAATACAACGATTTTTATATTCCAAGAATCAAATGGACCAATGATGCAAATGTTTTAAGTGCACAAGTTTTAAATCGTCATCAAAATAATTTAGATTTATTGTTTATCGATGGAAATTCGGCTGACTTCAACATCGTGTTAAACGAAAAAGATAAAGCTTATGTTGACATCACAGATAATTTGACTTTCTTAGACGATAACAGTTTTATTTGGACAAGCGAGAAAGATGGCTTCAACCATATTTATCATTACGATAAAAACGGAAAGCTGAAAAACCAAATCACCAAAGGAAATCGGGAAGTAACAGATTATTACGGTTTCGATAAAAAGAAATCAAAAATCTATTATCAATCGGTTGAAAACGGTTCAACAAAACGCGATGTTTATAGCATTGATTTAAACGGTAAAAACAAAAAACGTTTAACGCAAAACAACGGAACAAACAAAGCAACTTTTAGTCCGAATTTTGAATATTTCATCAACACCTATTCATCAAGCAAAACAGCTCCGACGTATACTTTGAATGAAACTGCAAACGGAAAAGAAATCAAAACCATCGTTTCAAACAAAGCTTTAGAAGATAAATTAAAAGCATACAATTTACCTGAAAAGGAATTCTTTGAAATTAAAAATGCAAAAGGTGATGTTTTAAACGCTTATATGATGAAGCCTAAAAACTTTGACCCGAATAAAAAATATCCGATGTTGATGTATCAATATTCAGGTCCTGGTTCACAACAAGTTGCAGACAAATGGTTAGACAGTAACGATTATTGGCACGCACTTTTAACACAAGAAGGTTATATTGTTTTATGTGTTGACGGAAGAGGAACCGGATTTAAAGGAGCCGATTTTAAAAAAACAACTCAAAACAATTTAGGAAAATACGAAGTTGAAGACCAAGTTTTTGTTGCTAAAGAAATGGCTAAGAAAAACTATATCGACTCAGATAGAATCGGTATTTGGGGATGGAGTTTTGGTGGTTTTATGTCATCGAACGCCTTATTCCAAGCTCCAAATGTTTTCAAAACAGCAATTGCAGTTGCTCCGGTAACTTCTTGGCGTTTTTATGATACGGTTTATACCGAACGTTTTTTATCAACTCCGCAAGAAAATCCAATAGGTTATGATGAAAATTCGCCAATTACACATGCCGGAAATTTAAAAGGAAATTACTTATTAATTCACGGAACGGCAGATGATAATGTGCATGTACAAAACGCCATGGTTTTAATTAACGAATTAGTAAACCAGAACAAAAAATTCGATTGGGCAATTTATCCAGATAAAAACCACGGAATTTACGGTGGAAAAACGCGCGAGCAGTTATACACAAAAATGACCGAATATATTAAAGAAAATTTGTAATTAAGAAATTTAATCTATTTTTACAAACTTGAACAATACAAACAAAATTATAATGAATCAATCAAACGACTTAAGTTTAACCAAACATCTTGAAAGCAAAGGAGCAGACACCAGTACAGTTCTGGGACATCCGGCTGCATTATTTATTTTATTCTTTACTGAAATGTGGGAACGTTTCAGTTACTACGGAATGCGTGCGCTATTAGTTGTATTCTTAGTTTCTCAAATTGCCGATGGTGGTTGGGGATGGACAAACTCAGAAGCAATTAGTTTGTACGGTTGGTACACCATGTTAGTTTACGCAACACCTTTATTTGGAGGTATGATTGCAGATAAATTAACAGGATTTAAAAAAGCTATTTTAATCGGTGCTTTATTAATGACTTTAGGTCACGCTTCTATGGCACTTGAAGGCTTTGATAAAAACTTCTTTTTCGTTGGTTTAGCTTTGATGATTTTAGGAAATGGTATGTTTAAACCAAATATTTCATCGATGGTAGGTCAATTATATCCTGATACAAGTTCTAAAAAAGATGCTGGTTATACCATTTTCTATATGGGAATTAATGCAGGTGCTTTCTTAGGTTCACTTTTATGTGGTTATTTAGGAGAAAAAATTGGTTGGCATTATGGATTTGGTTTAGCTGGAGTTTTTATGTTCTTTGGTATGTTACAATTTTATTATGGTCAACGTATTTTTGGAATCGTTGGAAATAGTCCGAAACAGATTAAAGAAGACGAAACGAAAGACAATAAAATTAAAGAAGAAGAAGTAGAAGCTCCGAAACATGTTGTTAGAGATCGTTTATTCGTAGTTGGAGTATTAATGGTTGCGAGTATTTTCTTCTTTTTAGCTTTTGAACAAGCAGGTGGATCATTAAGTATCTTTGCTAAAGATTATACACAACGTGTTTTAGAAGGTACCGCCGCAACAAGCTTCAAATGGATTGATGCTGCGTTAACGATTTTCCCTATTTTAGTAGTCACTTTTGTTCTTTTAACCTTAGCAAGAAAAATTTTCAAGCAATATCCATTAACTATTTTATTCACTTTACTATCATTTGCTTCAATTGCAGTTTTAGGATTCTGGAAAGTTTATAGAGAATTTACATCATTAGAAACAGAAGTTACCGTTTCATGGTTCCAAATTTTAAACGCGTTTTTCATTGTTTCTTTTGCTTCTCTATTTAGTAAACTTTGGGAAAAATATTGGAATCCATCTGGACCAGTAAAATTTGCCATGGGATTATTCTTTGTTGGAATTAGTTTCTTAGTAGTTGCTTACGGAGCGTCTGCAATTCCGCAAGGAGCTGTAGCAGGAGCTGTAAGAGTAAGTATGATTTGGTTAATTTTGGCTTATTTCTTCCAAACTATGGGAGAATTATGCTTATCACCAGTAGGATTATCTTACGTGAGTAAATTATCACCAAAACGCTTAATTGGTTTAATCTTTGGTTTATGGTTCTTAGCATCGGCTATTTCAAACATGATTGCTGCTCAAATGGGCGGAATGATTGATACCATTTCTCAAAAATATTCAATGTCTGTATTCTTCTTAATCATCGCAGCATTGCCAATTGCTGTAGGTTTAATTTTATTATTAATGAATCCGATGTTGAAAAAGAAAATGCACGGAATTAATTAATTTTCCGTTTTTATGTAAAAATTAAAAGCGACCGATATTAATCGAGTCGCTTTTTTTTATGCATTTATCTAAATAATTTCTTTTATTTGTAAACTTAACCATTTTTTAAAAATCATGTTAGAAAACAACAAACCTTCGTTGTGGAATACCATTGGTTCATTTAACAAAAATTTCTGGCTTGCGAGTTTCATGGAATTGATGGAGCGTTGGGCCTGGTATGGAATTTATACCCTTTTCGGACTTTATCTTGTAGGTTCAACAGATGCTGGAGGATTAGGTTTCGATCATATTCAAAAAGGAAGCATCATGGCAAATATTGTAGGGATTTTATATTTCCTACCTCTATTTTTTGGTGTTATCGCTGATAGAATCGGTTATAAAATTTCGTTAATCATTGCCTATCTTTTAATGATTTGTGGCTATTATTTCCTTGGAGAAGTTACTTCATATTCCAATGTTTATATGGTATTTTTACTTGTTGCTGTCGGAGCTGCTTTCTTTAAACCTGTTGCTTCTGCAATTGTGGCAAGAAACACAGATGAAACTTCTGGAACCATGGGATTTGGAATTTTCTATATGATGGTTAACATTGGTGGATTTATTGGACCAGCAATGTCTTCTGGGTTACGCTCAACCTACGGGTGGAAAATTATTTTCATTCAAGCAGCAACCGTAATTGCCATTAACTTAATTGTTTTACTTTTCTTTTATAAAGAACCTAAAGTAGAAAAACCTAAAGATTCAATCGGAAAAGCTATCGGTGATTCAATCAAAGGAATTTTTGAAGCTTTAAGAGATGTTCGTTTAGGAATTCTTTTATTACTTATGATTGGTTTCTGGACGATGTTTAATCAGTTATTCAATACCTTACCAAACTTTATTGAAGATTGGGTTAATTCTTCAGTTCTAAATAATTGGATTAACGAAAAAGTCCCTTTCTTAGGAAGTTTACTTACTCAAGATGGTCAAGTAAAACCTGAATGGTTTACCAATATCGATGCTTTAATGATTATCTTTTTACAGATTCCAATCTCATTTATGGTCATCAAAATGCGTCATATCAATGCCGTAATTCGTGGAGCTATCATTGCAACTATTGGTATTGGATTAACTTTTTATTCAGGAAATGTTTGGTTCACTGTTATCGGAACCATGATTTTTGCCATGGGAGAAATGATGTCTTCACCAACAGTTTCATCATTCATTGCATTAATCACACCAAAAGGAAAAGAAGCCTTATACCAAGGAACTTACTTTTTACCTGTAGCAGCAAGTTATTTTGTAACGAGTTTTATTTCTGGAGGATTATACCAAAACTGGTCAGATAAATTATCGCTGTTAAAACGAGAAATGGCATCTCGAAATATCGAAATGCCCGAAGTAGTTTCAAAAGAACAATTTATTGAAGAAGGCGCAAAAGCTTTAAACATTTCCATAGCACAATTTGAACAACAATTCAATTTAAAAGCAGAAACCATCGATTGGAAATCAGTTTCAACAGCTTTAAAGGAATTTGCTGCTTCAAAAAACATCGACATTTCAAACGTACATTTACCATTCTCTAAAAACGAATATTTCGCTTTAGCTGAACAGAAACTTGGAATGAATTATTGGGACATGACCGATATGCTTTGGAACACGTACAACCCAAATAAAATTTGGTATGTAATTGTTGGAATTGGTATTTTCTCAATTATTACATTAAGCATTTACGATCGTTTAGTGGTTCGCCCGCTTGAAAAAAAGAATGCAAATCAGTCTTAAAAAAAATCTAATTATAAAACAACTTTAAAAATCTAATGGATACTAAAATTTCTACAGACTTTTATAAATCAAATGTTCTGGGTCAGCGATCGGGATTATTTGTCCTATTCTTTACAGAAATGTGGGAACGTTTTTCATTCTACGGAATGCGCGTTTTATTAATTCAATTCTTAACAGCAGCTGTAATCGCTGGTGATCCATTAAAATCAGGTTGGGCTTGGACAGCAGAAGAAGCTGGAGCTTTATACGGAACTTATGCTATGATGCTTTATTTAACTCCCATTTTTGGAGGTATAATTGCAGATAAATACATTGGTTCTCGAATGGCAGTGATCATTGGTGCTATTATTATGACTATTGGTCACGCAGCAATGGCTTTTGACACAACCATTATGTTCTTTATTGGTTTAGCTTGTTTAGTAATCGGAACAGGTTTCTTCAAACCAAATATGCCTTCTATTTTAGGCGAAATGTATAAAGATTTACCAGAAAAGAAAGATGGTGCTTATACTATTTTCTATATGGGAGTAAATGCTGGAGCTTTCTTTGGAATGATGCTTTGTGGATACGTTGCAGAAACACAAGGTTGGCACTGGGGCTTTGGTTTAGCTGGAGTTTTTATGTTATTAGGTACTTTACAATTTGCTTTTGCAAAACCTTTAATGGGGAACTTAGGAATTATCAGTAAAGACAAAGAAGTAATTGCTGCAAAAGCAGCTGAAGATACAGACAAACGTAACCCGTTCACGGTTTTAGATTATACTTTAATTGCAATTGTTGGGGTTATTGGTTTCTTATATGCGTTCAATGATCCGTTATCTAAAAACGGAATTATTGATATGTTCTCTGCATTAGATACATCTGTTTTACGTGGTCAAAACATCATGATATTGATTGCTTTAATTATATTTATCTATATGTTGGTTTCACGAATTTTACGTTATGATAAAGTAGTTAGAGATAGAATGTTTGCGGTAGTTTTATTAGCCTTCTTTTTAATTTTCTTCTTTATGAGTTTTGAACAAGGTGCTACATCTTTAGTACTTGTAGCACGTGATTATATCGATAGAACTTTAGAAGGTTCAGCACTGTTAACATTCAATATCGTAAACGGATTATTAACAATAGTTCCATTAGCAATTATATCTTGGGTTTTAATAAAATTAGCGGTTTCAACTTGGGCTAAAATTGCTTTATCAAACGTAATTTTAATTACATGTTTCTTAATTATTTGGGGAGCTGCTTTATGGATGTTAAGCGAAGAGTTTGCTAAAGATGCATCAGAAATAACCGTTTCTTGGTTCTCAACTTTAAACTCATTCTTTATTATTGCATTAGCTTCTACAGTTTCAAAATTATGGGAATCTAAATACAATCCATCAGCTGCGTTCAAATACGGTTTTGGTTTAGTTTTAGTAGCAATTGGTTTCTTAGTTTTAGGATTAGGATCTATGGGAATATCTGAGGGAGTTAAAATTTCTATGATTTTCTTAGTTTTAACTTATCTATTCCACACTTTAGGTGAATTATTCATTTCTCCTGTAGGTTTATCTTACGTTTCTAAATTAGTACCAGGAAGAATGTTAGCATTCATGTTCGGAATTTGGTACTTAGCAATTGCAATCGCACAAAAATTGGCTGCAGTTATCGGAGGTCAAGTAGAAACTATAAAAGCTGAATATTCTTTAAGTCATTTTTTCTTTTTATTCACTGCAATACCATTAGCAGCTGGAGTTTTAGTAATGATTTTAAACCCAATAATTAAAAAATTAATGCACGGAATTAAATAAATTAAGTATCTTTCGGATACGAAAAATTAAAAATTAAAATAAATGTCAACAACAACCTCTAATCCTGATTTTTTTGAATCAAAAGTATTAGGTCATCCATCTGGATTATTTGTACTTTTCTTTACAGAAATGTGGGAAAGATTCTCATTCTACGGAATGCGTATTTTACTAATTTTATTCTTAACTGCTGCATTAACTGGAGATAATCCTGGATGGGGTTGGAATGCAGAAAACGCAGGGGCTTTATATGGAACTTATGCAATGTTATTGTACATAACTCCTATTTTTGGAGGAATTATTGCCGATAAATACATCGGATACCGTTGGGCGGTAGTAGTCGGCTCTATCATTATGACGCTTGGTCATGGTTTGATGGCTTTCGACACACCATTATTTATGTATTTAGGTTTAGGATGTTTAGTAATTGGAACTGGATTTTTTAAACCAAATATGACTTCGATTTTATCTGAAATGTATAAATCATTCCCAGAGAAAAAAGACGGAGCATATACTATTTTCTACATGGGAGTTAACGCTGGTGCTTTCTTCGGAATGATGCTTTGTGGATATCTAGCAAACAATGTAGGGTGGCATTATGGTTTTGGATTAGCAGGTGTTTTCATGCTTTTAGGAACTTTACAATTTTGGTTAGCAAAACCTTTATTTGGTTCTATTGGAGAAAAACCAACAGCTGAAAGTAAATTAGCTAAAGCTGCTGCTGCTAAAGCTGATTTAAAAGATGGTGAAGAAGATAAAGCAAATCCATTTACAATGTTAGATTATTTCTTAATCGCTGCATCTACTGTAATTGGTTTATTATATGCGTTTAACGATCCGTTATCTAAAATTGGTGGAATGCACATTTTACCAAAGGAAATGTTTGGTATGGATGGTTCAATTGTTATGATTGTAATTGGTTTAGTATTATTCTTATTCTTGGTTGTATCGCGTGTAATTCGTTATTCACCTATAGTAAGAGACCGAATGATTGCTGTAACAGTTTTTGCTTTCTTTACAATCTTCTTTTGGATGTCTTTTGAACAAGGAGCTTCTTCATTAGTAATTTTCGCAAGAGATAATGTTGACCGTTCTTTAGCTGGTTCTTCATTAACTACATTTAATATCGTAAATACATTATTAACTGTTATTCCGTTAATTATTATTTCGTGGGTATTATACTTATTAGCAAAACAAACATTCAAAAAAGCACCAGGATCAAACATTGTATTAGCAATTACTTTTATTGGTGTTTGGGCTGTAGCGATTTGGATGTTAATGAACGAATTCTCTAAAACAGAATCTGAAATCGATCCATCTTGGTTCTCAATATTAAACTCATTCTTTATTATTGCATTAGCTTCTTCAGTTGCTAAAATATGGGATTCTAAATTTAATCCACCAGCAGCAATTAAATATGGTTTAGGATTAATTATTATGGCTTTAGGATTTGGATTATTAGCTTATGGTTCACATGGAATTCAAGAAGGTGTAAAAGTTTCAATGATTTGGTTAGTTCTTGCATATTTATTCCACACGTTAGGTGAATTATTCTTATCGCCTGTAGGTTTATCTTATGTATCTAAATTAGTTCCAGCTCGTATGATTGCGTTTATGTTTGGTATATGGTACTTAGCAATTGCAATCGGAAACAAATTGGCAGCTGCCGTTGGTGGTGAAATTGAAAACATTACAAACGAATATTCGTTATCTACATTCTTTTTAATTTTCACTATTGTACCAATCGCTGCAGGACTTTTAGTAATGGCGTTAAATCCAGTATTGAAAAAATTAATGCACGGTGTAAAATAGGCACACCTTTTGAAATACATAAATCCGGTAGTTTACGCTATCGGATTTTTTTTATCTTTACTAAAATTTAAATATCATGAAAAAAATTTTCTTTTTCTTCTTAATAACTTTAGTCAGTTTAGCAGTACAAGCTCAAGAAGTGAAATGGATGACGATGAATGAAGCGATTCAAGCACAGAAAAAAAATAAAAAACCAATCTTTATAGACGTTTATACGGTTTGGTGTGGGCCTTGTAAACTTTTAGATTCTAAGACATTTTCAGATCCTGAAACTTCAAAATTCATCAATGAAAATTACAACCCTGTAAAGTTTAATGCAGAAGGTAATGAAGAAGTAACTTTTGGAAAAATGACCTATAAAAATTCAGGTTATAAAGAAGAAAGAAAGAAAAGCAGAAACGGAATGCACGAATTCGCTTCTTATTTAAAAGTTCAAGGATATCCTGCAATGGTGATAATAAATAACAATCAAAAAGTAGAAAAAACAATTTTAGGATTTAGAACACCAGAACAATTAAGAGCAGAATTATAATTAATACTCTGACAAATTTACATATCCCATTTCACGCATATTGTGAAATGGGATGTTTTTTTCACGGCAAGTTTGCTCCCACAAAACTGTGTTTGTTTTATAATTTTTCGGATGAGCAATTATAAGCTTTGGATTATTTTTATTTAAATATCGGTCTAAATTAAACTTTGGATTATTTTTTAAAATTAAAATATCAATATTAGTTGAAATTTCAGAAATTCCTAAACTGTCGACAATTAAATAATTCAAATTATTTATTTCAATGTAATTTTCAATGTACTTAAAATCAATATTATTAATTTCATTTTCACGAATTATGTCTTTTAAAATCGGTTTTCGTAAAATCAAAGAATCATCGCTATAAACAAACAGATTTTGTTTATGAGAAATAGCAAATATTAAAGATTGATAATCATAAAGTACAAACTTTTCATACTTATTTTTAATTTCATTTAACTGTACAAAATTATTTATTTGCAGAACGAAAATTAAAATAAATACGGCAAGTAATTTATTGTAAGAAAATTTTTTAATTGTATAAGCAATACCAAAAATTATAAGTATTAATAAAACGCATGTAATACCATCAAGTTTAATATTAGATAATAAAAAGGAATCTTTAGACGATATAAAAGCCATCGCTTCATTAACAACATCAATTAATAAAGCAAGTACTTTTCCAATCAAAATTGATAAATCTTTCCAAATAAAATTAAGAATCAGGACAAATACAAGTCCTATTAAAACTACTGTTAAAATAGGAATCACAATTAAATTTCCTAATAAAAATAATAGTGGAATTTGAGCGAAATAATAAACCGTTAAAGGTAAAATTCCAAGCTGAGCAACAATTGAAATCTTAATTAATTCAGTAAAATAATTTAAAACAAGATATTTCGACTGAAAATATGGACGAATTATAGGATATAAATAAACAATAGAAAAAACTGCCATATAACTTAATTGAAATCCAACATCAAAAATGTAGTACGGATTAAAAATTAAAATCAATAGCATTGAAAGTGCTAATACATTTGTAGTTTCACTTTTGCGCTTAAACACCAAACCAGAACCAACGATAGTAAACATCAGTACAGCCCGAACTACAGAGCCACTTAAGCCAGTAATTACGGCAAAGCAACTTAGAATAACAATTACTGTAATAAAACGGATATTTTTTGGCCGTATAAACGATTTTAAAATCAGATTAATAATCCAATACAAAATTCCGATATGCATTCCTGAAATAGCTAAAATATGCATAACTCCCGCATTTCTATAATCTGTTTGAATTTTCTCACTTAAATCTGCACGTTGACCAAATAATAACGCGTTAACTACTCCATTTACTTCAGGAGTAAAATGATGTATTTTAAAGCTATTCATCAAAGTTTCTCTAAAATATAATAGTTGAAACTTTAGGTTTTCCGAACGTGCCAAAGGCAAATAATTTTCAGGAAGCTTAGCTTGAATAAAAATTTGTTTATTTTTTAGATAATTAGCGTAATCAAACTGATACGGATTTTTAGCGATCGGAATAGTTTCAACAAATATTGTGACAGCTAATTGATCTCCAACTTTTAACTTTAATGAATCTTTAGCCTGATATAATAAAATTTTCTGTTCAATATTAGTAGTGGAAACAAAATTTGCAAAATATCTATTTTGATACGAATTCGATTTCAATACTTCGTTAATTGTAATTACACCGTACTGAAATTCATTAACAGGAATTTTGTTTTCAGTTCTAACATTTTGAAAGGACGAAATTCCAACAAAAAAGAATAAAAACAAAAAACATAAGGTTTCTAAAAAAGGATTAATTCTTTTTTTCAAAAAAGTAAATTGAAATGAAATTAGAATTAAAAAAAAGAAAGTAATGAAACACCAAATCAATTCGATAGAAAACACTTCTATAATTTGATTTGAAAAAAAAATCCCATTGACATAAAAGAATGCAATGGGAATAATAGGATATCTCATGTACTTCTTCATAACATGAAGATAATGAAATAAATATGAAATTTAATAATTAACTTCTATAAAATTTGTTGATCGTAAACTCTGTTCACTTGAACAAATCCTTTACTATAATATGGTTCTTTTGTAGAATTTACGGTTACACCTTTTGAAGTTGCTGAATGAATAAAAAATATTTCATCTCCTTTAACTTCTACTACAATACCAACATGATTGATAACTCTAGATCTTCCGTTTTTAAAAAAAACTAAATCTCCTGGTTTAGCGTCATTTTTAGAAATTTTATTTCCTAAAGAAGCCATTTCTCTTGACGTTCTTGGTAAGTTAATATCAAAATGATCAAAAGCTGTTTTTACAAATCCTGAACAATCCATTCCGCTACGGCTCATTCCTCCCCAAGAATATCTAACACCTTTATAGTCATTTGCTACATTTATTAGCTGCTCTGTTAAATAAGAATATTTCTCAGATAAATCTTCATCAGATTTTTTGCTCTTAGTTTCTTCAGTTGCTGAACTTAAAATTTTATTTAATTCTTCAACAGTTAATTCTCTATCCGATTTTTTAACTTCTGTCTTCGTTGTATTTTTTGGCTTAACCATAAATGATTGTGCTGACGTAATATTCATTGCAAACAATGAAATTGCGAAAGCTAACGTAAGTTTAAATGTATTCATAATCGGAATTTAAATTAATAGTCGGGGATTTTTGACTTGACTTTTACAAATATATACTATTTTTTTATTTAGCCAAACTTTTTAATGTTTTTAAAATGTGAACAAATTTTTCACTTGCCTGCTCTTTACCCAAAAGCTTTATTAATTCATCATAGTTTTCAAGGATTTGCGATCTTGATGGATTGTTAATAACTTTTTCTAATTCAATTTTAATATTTTTTGTATTACAATCATCTTGAATAAGTTCTGTAACAATTTGTTTATCCATAATTAAATTAACTAAAGAAATATATTTTAGTTTAATTACTCGTTTTGCAATTTGATAAGAAATGTTATTTGCTTTATATAAAACTACTTGTGGCACTTTGAATAAAGCGGTTTCTAAAGTAGCCGTTCCAGAAGTTACCAATGCAGCGTAAGAATTGTTTAGTAACGAATAGGTATCATTTGAAATAAACTTAACATTTTCTTGCTTGATAAATTTCTTATAAAATTCATAAGACTGACTTGGAGCTCCAGCAATTACAAACTGATATTGCGGATAATCATTTACCACAGAAAGCATTTCTGATAGTAAACGTTCAATTTCTTGCTTTCTACTTCCGGGTAAAAGTGCAATAATTTCACGAGAGTCTAAATCGTATTTTTTTCTAAAATCAACAACATCTGCATCTTTAAATTGGTTAACAGCATCAATTAACGGATGACCTACAAAATGTACTTTATAGTTATGCTTCTTTTCGTAAAAATCTTTTTCAAACGGAAGAATTACATACATATGATTTACATCACGTTTTATAGCTCTGATTCTATTCTCTTTCCAAGCCCAAATTTGAGGTGAAATATAATAATGAGTATCAAATCCTTTTTCTTTAGCCCATTTAGCAATTCGCATATTAAAGCCAGGATAATCAATAAAAATAATCACATCCGGATTAAAAGCTAAAATATCTTTTTTACAGAAATCGATATTTCTAAAAATAGTTCTTAAATTCATCACAACCTCAGCAAAACCCATAAAAGCTAAATCTTTATAATGTTTAACTAAGGTTCCACCAACTTGTTGCATTAAATCTCCTCCCCAAAAACGAACTTCTGCATTCGGATCTTCCTTAAATAAAGCTTTAAGTAAATTAGATCCGTGTAAATCGCCCGATGCTTCTCCTGCAATAATATAATACCTCATTAGCTTAATAAAACAAATAATCCGATGATAATAAATGACAGAATAACACCACGTGCACTGTAATAATTATCTTTATTTAAAAATAAATAAAACAAACCTATATTCGGAATAGCACCAATAGACAAGGCTTTTCCTGATAACGAACCGTAATTTAAAACATTTAAATTTTCAAATGGAGGTACTCCTGTAAGAAAATTAAAAACTACACTTCCGAAAATAAAAGAAACAATTAATCCAATTATTGTCCCTAAAAACAATTTTAATATATTCATAAACTAAAATTCCCAAGTATTTAATTGTTGCATCGCATGATAAGCTGTCAAATCATACTGTACCGGAACAATAGAAACGTAACCATGAGCTAAAGCCCATTCATCTGTATCTTCACCTTTATCATGATTTTCAAAAGTACCAGTTAACCAATAATATCTTTTTCCGTGTGGATTTACTCTTTCATCAAACTTCTCAACCCACGTTGCATTGGCTTGTCTACAAACTTTAACGCCTTTTATTTCGGAGAAAGGTAATTTCGGAAAATTCACATTAAGTACTACTCCACTTTGAATACCATTTTTCAAAGTTTGTAATGTTATTGACTTAACAAAAGTTTTAATTTCTTCAAAATTAGCATTCCAACTAAAGTCGCATAACGAAAAACCAATAGCCGGAACTCCATTCATTCCTGCTTCAACAGCAGCAGACATAGTTCCAGAATAAATAACATTTGTAGCTGAATTTGAACCGTGATTAATTCCAGAAACACAAATATCGGGCTTCCCTTTTATAATTTGATCAATTGCAATTTTTACACAATCAACCGGAGTTCCAGAACAACTATATTCAGATTCTAAATCTTTATCTATTTTTACTTTCTCTAAGTAAAGTGTATTATTAACTGTAATTGCATGTCCCATTGCCGATTGCGGACTATTTGGCGCTACAACTACTACATCTCCAATTTCTTTCATCACTTCAATTAACGATCTAATTCCAGGTGCTGTTATTCCATCGTCATTAGTAACTAATATCAAAGGTCTTTTTTCCATACTGTATTTTTTATACATTCGTAAAAGTAACAAAATAATAAATACTTCTTTTATAAAGAAAAAAGAAACTACTTAAAACCTGATATTTTAAGCTTTTTTGAAGATATGTTTAACAAAAAATTATCCGTTAGCTACTCAGCGTACGGAAAATTTTAATTACTTTAGTTGAAAATTAATTGATGAATGCTATTTGGCTATTTATGAAGAAAAATTATAAAATTATAATTGCTGTATTAGCAATTTCTGCACTTTTATGGAGTTTCATTCCAAAAAAAGAAGATCCAAACCCAGAAAAAGAAGCAATTCTTATGGAATTATTGGCCTATGTTGTACAAAACGGTCATTACAACGCTTCTAAAATAGATGACAATTTTTCTAAAAAAGCTTTTAAAGATTATCTAAATAATATCGACCCAAACAAACGCTTCTTAACTCAAGCAGATGTTGATAATCTTAATAAATT
The DNA here is from genome assembly GCF_947632075.1 of uncultured Flavobacterium sp. Classification (GTDB taxonomy): domain Bacteria; phylum Bacteroidota; class Bacteroidia; order Flavobacteriales; family Flavobacteriaceae; genus Flavobacterium. The sequence continues at coordinate 18,909 of NZ_CANRNX010000005.1, read as the reverse complement.
CGAATTAGAAATTGACAATCAAGTTAAAAATAAAAGTTTTACATTTTTTGATTATTCATACGAGATTTTGCAACAACGTATGAAAGATTCAAAAGAAATTTATACTGAAATTCTTTCAAAACCTTTTGATTTTACTATTAAGGAAGAAATTAATACAGATTTCGAGAAAATGCCTTTTGCTAAAGACAAAGAAGAATTAAAAGAACGTTGGAGAAAACAGTTAAAACTTAACGTACTTTCAAGTATTGAAGATAAAATAAAAATTCAGGAAGGTAAAGACGTAGAAGAAACTGATGTGGAAGAACCCAATACTGAAATTAAAATTTCTGACGATAAAAAGAAAAAGAAGAAAGAACCAATTGAGAAAAAATCATTTGAAGAATTAGAAAAAGAAGCAAGAGAAAGTGCTTTGAAAAATTTAAACGATTATTTCGAAGTTATTGGTGAACTTACTCGTACAGATTGGATGAGTGTTTACATCAACTCTATCTTAGAACAATTTGATCCGCACACTTCTTATTTCGCACCAGAAACTAAAGAAAAATTTGACGAAAGTATGCGTGGTTCTATGGAAGGAATTGGAGCGCAACTTAGTAAGAAAAACGATTATATTGAAATTACAGAAATCATCGCCGGCGGACCAGCTTGGAAAGACGGTCAATTAGAAAGTGGTGACGTAATTTTAAAAGTTGCTCAAGGTGACGAAGAACCTGTTGATATTGCCGGAAAACGGTTAGATAACGTAGTTAAATTAATCAAAGGTAAAAAAGGAACTACGGTTAAATTAACAGTTAAAAAAGTTGATGGTGACATTAAAGTAATTCCTATTCAAAGAGATAAATTTGAAATTGAAGAAACTTACGCAAAATCAACAATAATTGATACGAAAGATGGTAAATATGGAATGATTCAGTTACCAAAATTCTATATCGATTTTGAAACCAGAGATAGCCGTGATGCTTTTAAAGATGTTGCTAAAGAAATAGAACGCTTAAAAGAACAAAATGTTCAAGGAATTATCATGGATTTAAGAAACAACGGTGGTGGATCATTACAAACAGTTGTTGACATGGTTGGTTTATTCATCGATCAAGGTCCGGTAGTTCAAGTTCGTTCACAAAAAGGTCAACGTCAAGTTCTGTTTGATAAAGATACTAAAGTACAATGGGATGGTCCGTTAGTAGTAATGGTAAACAACTATTCTGCTTCTGCTTCTGAGATTTTCGCTGCGGCAATTCAAGATTACAACAGAGGTTTAGTTATTGGTTCTAAACATTCTTTCGGAAAAGGAACCGTTCAAAACATGTTAGATTTAAATTCAATCTTAAAAGTTAAAGATTACGATTTCGGAGCACTTAAATTCACTTCACAAAAATTCTACCGTGTAAACGGAGGTTCTACTCAGTTAAAAGGAGTTGAAAGTGATATTGTAATGCCAGACCGTTTAACTTACATTGATACAGGAGAAAGAGATTTAGACAATGCAATGGAATGGGATAAAATTGAAAAAGCAAATTACAAACCTTTTGCATACGATTTTACAACGGTAATCAACAATAGTAAAAACAGAATGCAAAATAATCCGCAATTCAAGTTAATCGACGAAAATGCAAAATGGATTAGTTCTCGTAAAGACGAAAATACATTCTCTTTAAACTATGACGATTTCAATAAAAAATCTAAAGAATTCGAAGAGAAAAACAAAGTTTTCAAACCAATTAAAGATTACAAAAACGAATTAGTTTTCCTTTCGTTACCTTACGAAATCGAACTTTACAAAACGGATGAAACGTTGAAAAAGAAACGTGACAAATGGCACGAAAACTTAAATAAAGATGTTTATGTAGACGAAGCTGTTAACGTTTTAATCGACATAAAAAACACTAATAAGTCAAATAAGTAATTCATTAAATGTCGAACAAACATTTATCTCATAATCAAATGGCGCTCCAAAAATTCAAAAAGAATTTTTGGGGCGTTTTGAGTTTTTGGTTCATAGTATTTTTAATATTAATATCTATTTTCGGATATTTCATCGCACCAGACGCATCTACAAATGCAAACAATGGCGATGTTTCATTAAGTACAAAACCTATGGGATTTGAGGTTGAAATGCTTCAAATCCCGATTAAAGAAAAGAACAACACCTTTTCTAATTGGTTTACCGGCTTTGAAATCACAGACCAAAACATTCCAATCTTAAGTTATCAATTTAAAAACGATACACTTTTTTATAAAGAATACCATCAAGATGCTGCTTTAGCACAAATCAAATCGATTCCTATTAAAGCGTTTCATAAAACCGAAGCCGAGATTATTTCTGAAAACATTTTTACCAAAAAATATTTTTTAGGAACCGATAATCAAGGACGCGATTATTTAAGCCGATTAATCATTGGCTCACGCGTTTCTTTAGCCATTGGTTTTGTTGCTGTAGGAATTTCGTTAGTAATCGGAGTTTTCATGGGAGCAATTGCTGGTTATTTTGGCGGAAAAGTCGATGCTGCTGTACTTTGGATTATAAACGTAATTTGGTCAATTCCTACCCTACTTTTAGTAATTGCAATTACCTTAGCTTTAGGAAAAGGATTTTGGCAAGTATTCATTGCCGTGGGATTAACCATGTGGGTTGAAGTAGCTCGTGTAGTTCGTGGTCAAGTTATGAGCATCAAACAAATGCAATATGTAACGGCTGCAAAAGCACTAGGATATTCACACACACGAATTATTTTCAAACACATATTACCAAATAGTTGGGCTCCGGTAATTGTAATTTCTGCGGCTAATTTTGCTTCAGCCATTTTAGTAGAAAGCGGTTTAAGCTTTTTAGGATTAGGCGCTCAAGTTCCCATTCCAAGTTGGGGCGGAATGATTAAAGAACATTACAACTACATCATTCTTGGAAAAGCCTATTTAGCCTTAATTCCCGGAATTGCCATGTTACTTTTGGTTGTTGCCTTTATGATGATTGGAAATGCCTTACGAGATGCATTAGATGTAAAAAATTAAAAGCTGTTTCAAATCTGAAACAGCTTTTTTTATTTGATTAATTTCTTACGTAAATCGCTTCGTGAACCATTAAAAATATTTACATCAACATTGGTTCTAATTCCCGGAACCGTACCTTTTTCAGTAAACTGCCACATCATCCATTCGGGCTTTATATTTTCAACAAAGAAATTATAATTGGCAATCCAAACTTCGTAATCGGCAAAATCATCTTTTAAATTGGTTTTGTAAAAATGCTCACCCGAATATAAAATAGGTTTTACTTTATAATGGTCTTCTACTAAGTTCAACCACTTTTTTAAACCAACCTTTAAACTATCTATCGATTGCGTTTTAGGCATTTCTTCGATGTCTAAAATCGGAGGAAAATCACCGGCTTCAAGCTTGGTATTTTTAATAAAGTTTTCCGCTTGCTGAACAGAACTTTCATTCGGACGGTAATAATGATAAGCTCCGCGAATAAACTGAAATGCTCTGGCTTGTTTGTAATTCTGATCAAAACGTGCATCTACTCCATCGATTCCCATAGTTGATCGTACAAAGACAAAATCAATAGGAAACTCATCGTACATTAAATTCAAACTATCCCAAATAATCGGACCTTGATAATGGGAAACATCAATTCCAAAAAGTAAGTCGTCATGGCGTTTCATCACTTCAATGTTACGCACATCAAACACCATATTTTTATCGTCTTTCTTATCAAACTTTGAACTAAAATAATATGAGATTCCTTCTCTGAACGTAAATAAAAACCAACCTATAAAACCAAAAACAGCTACAATTAGCGCAATTCTAAGATACCAACGCCAAGCGGGAGTTTCTTTCATTTTCTTTTTTACGGTTCGTTTTCGAACAGGTTTCTGTGGGATTTTTGTTTGTGTGGCCATAGCACAAAAATAGAAATATTTCGAGAGATTTTAAATTGATTTTTTAGAAGCTATAAAACTTTTAAAACAACAAAATGGAACACCCATTGTGAACTACTCTATGAAAAAAGTGTATTGTTTATTTTATATATTTGTATTTATACAAAATAAAATGGAAAAAGACGATCTATTATTAGTTGTAGTTAAATCTGAATTATCAATTGAAAAAGAATTATCAAATACTATCTATAAACTGTTTAGAATCGCTAATCCACACTCAAAAATGCTTTTCAAACCAAGTTCTTTTTCAGCAAGAAATAAAGTCGATTTGCTAAAAGATTTAAATCTTATAAATACAACTGATTATAATAACATTATTTTACAACTTGAAATTAGAAATATTTTCATTCATAATCAAGACATTATTAGTTTTGAAGATTGTTTCGAATATTTATATTACACTCGAAAAAGTCATAGTAATAGGAATAGCTTCAAAAAAATAGACGGAAATAACAGTCTAGAAAAATATATTAACTTAACTTCTCAGAATTTATTAAATATTAAAAATATTTTAAAATCAGAGATTAGCAGAGTATGTACAATAATAGAAAGCTTAGCTACACAAACAAAGCTAAATTATGATAAACAAATGCTTATTATTAATATAAGTAATCAACTACAAAAAATTGAGAAACTAAATGATATTGAAGAAATCAAAAAACAGATCCGAAAAATAGATAGACAATCAATACTCAAGTCTACGCTTATCATGGAGAAAGAAAAGAAAATAGATTCAAGTTTTTTGACAACAAACTTCATAAATGCTTTCATTAAAAATGATGAAAAATAAAATGATTTTACAAAACAATTTCCTTACGGTAGAAATAGCAACTTTTGGTGCAGAAATAAAAAGCATTTTAGACAACCAAAACAACGAATGGATGTGGAATGCAAACCCAAACTTCTGGGGTAAAACCTCACCTATTCTTTTTCCGATTGTAGGAAGTTTAAAAAACAACACGTTTATTTATAAGGGAGAAAACTACAGTTTGTCTCGTCACGGATTTGCGCGTGATATGGAATTTGATGCCGAACAAGTTTCAAAAACCAAAGCCATTTTCACTTTAAAAGCGAATGAGAAAACGTTAGTAAACTATCCGTTTTATTTTGAGTTGAACGTCATTTATGAACTTCAAAACAAGCAGCTTGTTTGTATCTATGAAGTAGCCAATGTAGGTAACGAAATCATGTATTTCTCAATTGGCGGACATCCGGCATTTGCATTAGGAAAAGATGCTACCGATTTTGAAAACTTTTATTTAGAGTTTAATAATGACACCTCTTTAAATCGTTTGAAATTGGTTGACGGATTAATTTCTGAAAACAAAGAAATCATAAACCTAAACAACCAACAATTACCCTTACATTATGATTTATTTAAAGAAGATGCGATGGTTTTTCGTGACTTAAAAAGTAACGCCATTACAATAAAGAATACCAAAAACGAAAACAAACTTACACTAACGTTTGATGATTTTACACATTTTGGAATTTGGACGGTACAAAACGCACCGTTTATTTGTTTAGAACCTTGGTTTGGAATGGCCGATTTGCAAAACCACAACCAACATATTGAAGATAAAGAAGGAATGATTGCTTTAGCACCTCAACAAGTTTTTACTGAAAGTTGGAAAGTAAGTATTGATAGCTAATTGCTCATTCGTTTATTTGCGAATTTGCTTATATGCCGAAACGTTATAAAGTTTTCTGAATGAAATAAATCCTAATGGTTATTCCGTGCTTGACAGGGGCCCGAGCTTGCGAACAGACGAAGTAATCTCATCTTATTTATAAATCCCTTGTGAGATGCTCAACTAAAATCAGCATGACAATCCTCTTTTTTGTCATTCCGTGCTTTTGTCATTCCGTGCTTTTGTCATTCCGTGCTTGACACAGAATCTCATGATATTAGAACAAACTAAGCATAAACCAATCTTGTGAGATGCTGAAACGAGTTCAGCATGACAAACCTCTTTTTTGTCATTCCGTGCTTGACACGGAATCTCATCCTATTTATAAATTCCTTGTGAGATGCTGAACTAAATTCAGCATGACAAAACTTACCAACTTTAAAACTTCCTATGCTTCTCTTGAATCCATAAGCCCATATATTTAGTAGCTTGATTGGTTTGATAACGTAAAATTTCACCAAACAAATTGGCTTTTCGGTAAGTATCTAAATTCGAAGCTAAATCAGTTAAACGATTTTTAAACAAATCAGAATACTGATTTTTGTTTGATGTCGCATTTAAAATCGAAAGTCCGTTTTTTGCAGCTGTTTCCCAAACTGATTCTTCGGTATATAACATCACCGCTTTTTCAATAAAATCTTCATCTGAATCACAAATAAAACCATTCCAAAGTGTGTTTTCTTGCATAGCTTCTGAACCTAATTGCGTTGTAACCGATGGCAAACGATTTCGCATGGCATCAATAAACTTACCTTTAATTCCGGCACCGAACGGAATCGGAGCTAACAATACTTTATGCTTTTGCATTTCGATATTCACATCTTTTGCACGACCGTTTACAAAAAAGTTTTCGGCAGGTTTATGCAATTGCAACGCTTTCGGATTTGGGTAAGCACCAAAAATATGCATCTCTGCCTTTGGAAGTTTTTTACGTAACACCGGCCAAATGTCACGTTTTAAACGCAACACCGTTTGCCAATTGGGTTCGTGCATAAAATTACCAATAAACATAAAATAAGCTCTCGCTTCAAAATTCGGCAATAGTTCCAAATCAGCTTCCGAAAGCGTTTCTTGCATAAAAGGCAAATACATTAAAATTTGAGCCGGAATATTAAACTCTCTTTGTAGCATTTCCATTTCCACTTCCGAAATAATCAAACTTAAATCACATCGTAAAATAGAAGCCACTTCACGAAGCATTTCATCGGTATGGTAATTTACTTTTTGTTGTTTCTTAAAAGCTTTCTCTCTGGCTTTTCTCACAAAATGTAAATCTTCTGTATCTAAAATCTGAATGGCTTGTTTGCAATTTTCACGCACGCGCCATCCAAACTGTTCTTCAATCATAAAACGGTCGTAAACCACCACATCGGGTTGCAATTCCGAAACAAAAACATCAAAACTCGCATCGTTTAATAAAATTTCATGTTCGGTCACTTGGGTAGTATCAAACACAAAAGCAAAGTCCGATTTATGAGCTGCACATGCAAAATGCACTTCGTATTGGTTTTCGATAAAAAATTCAATCAATTGCAACATACGCCAACCCGCCGCAGACGAGGTAGGTTCTGGCCAAACAAATCCAATAACTAATACTTTTTTGCTTTTCATTTTTTATTTTTTACTGAGGTAATGATTCTGGTTGTGTCATTCCAAACTTGTTTTGGAATCTCATCCCATTTATAAATTCTTGTGAGATGCTGAAACGAGTTCAGCATGACAATCGTTCTTTTGTCATTCCGTGCTTGACACGGAATCTCATGATATTAGAACAAAATAAGCATAAACCAATCTTGTGTGATGCTGAACTAAATTCAGCATGACAATCGTGATTTTTGTCATTCCAAACTTGTTTTGGACCCGAGCTTGCGAACAGACGAAGTAATCTCATCCTATTTATAAATTCCTTGTGTGATGCTGTACTTCGATAAGTTCAACATGACAATAAAAAAAACTTTGAAACACAAAATAACAAAATCTAAAAGCAGCATCCGATTTTATTCGGTGGAAATATATTTGTATTTTTGGTTTTTAAATACTTACAAATTATGTTGGGATTAAAATTGTTAACCGACCCGCGTTGGGCGAATATTGCAGAAGGAAATTTAGAGGAGATTTTAACCGATCATGCGTGGTGTGAGCAAAAAGCAGCAACCAACGCCATTACGTTAATTACATATAATTCGGAACACGAAGATTTAGTTACCCAACTTACTGAAATTGCTGTTGAAGAAATGCAACATTTTCAGATGGTACACAACATCATTAAAGCGCGTGGCTATACTTTAGGTAGAGAGCGCCGTGACGATTATGTGGGGCAATTACTTAAATTTTTAAAGAAAGACGGTTCTAGAAACGAATCGTTTATTGACCGTTTGCTTTTAGCGGCAATGATTGAAGCTAGAAGCTGTGAGCGTTTTAGAGTTTTATCTGAAAATATTAAAGACGAAGAATTAGCTAAGTTTTACAGAGAATTAATGATTAGTGAAGCCGGACATTACACTACGTTTTTAAAGCTTGCTAAAAAATACAGTACCGATGTTGATGTGGATAAACGTTGGAAACAATGGTTAGATTACGAAGGGGAAATTATTACCAATTACGGTAAAAAAGAAACCATTCACGGATAAAATATAAACGCTATCATTTATTTGATGGCGTTTTTTTGTCCTCTGAAAACACTTGTATTTACTGGGGTTAAAAAACCTGCTTATGTTTTGGGTAAAACCTGCGCGCCTTTTGTGCAAGACCTGCTTATGTTTTAAGCAAAACCTGCGCGCCTTTTGTGCAAGACCTGCTTATGTTTTAAACAAAACCTGTGCGCCTTTTGTGCAAGACCTGCTTATGTTTTGGGTAAAACTTGCTTACGTCTTTTATTTAAAATAAAGATTTCATTTATTACTTCAAATTAATATTTTAAAAAGAACATTATAAATAATTTAGCACATTCTATTTAAAAAACTACTTTTTTAAAACAAAAGTTTACAAAATCATAGTTTGTTGTTTTTTTATTTTGGTTATATTCGTGATCATAACTAAAAAAGACAAAATGCTTAGTGACATTAAAAAATCATTTAATGAAATTATTTACGAAAGAACTACAAGCCCTTTTTATGGAACATTAATTTGTTCTTGGCTAATTTGGAATTGGAAAATAATTTATCTTACTCTTTTTATCTCTGAAGATAAATTATGCGAAAACAAAATTGATTATATAATAAAAAATTATAGCCAATCAGAAAATATTATTTGGTATCCTTTAGCGTCAACTATTCTGATATTAACTATTATACCTTTTCTTTCAAATGGAGCATATTGGTTATCACTTATATTCAATAAATGGAAAGTGGAAAAGAAAAATGAAGTTGATAGAAAACAACTTTTAAGTTTAGAGCAATCTATTGAACTTAGAGAAGAAATGTCAAGCCAAGAAGAAAAATTCGGGAAATTAATTGAAAGTAAAAACAAAGAAATTGATTTATTAAAATTAAAACTTTCAGAGTATAATAATGATTTAAATTCAAAAAAGTCAACAAAATCGGAAGAAGATGATTCTTTAAATCATATCAATGTAGACGTAAATTATCTTTCTGAAAGAATACGAGAAAATACTAATGAAAAAGAACAATTTGAATATATTATGTCCTTAATACAAGGTGGATTTCAAATAACAGGAAAATCAGATATAGACAGTACATTTATAGGTTTACTTGAATCTTACGATATAATCGAAAATCAAGGTAAAGGAGTATATAAATTCACCGAAAAAGGAAAAAATTTACAAAAATTAATTTTAAAGTAAATTACCCCTCCCAAAGGAGGGTTTACTTTTTTTAAAGCAAATCCTCCGTATTCACAAACTCCACTCCAAAAGCTAACATTTCTTGTTTGGCTTGTTGGTAATTGGCTTCATCAATATACTTGGTAGCATCTTCAATCACAAAGGTTTTATAGCCAAGGTTTGCCGCATCTTTAGCGGTGTAAAACACACAATAATCGGCAGCTAAACCGCAAACATATACTTCAGTCACTTGCAATTCGGTTAAAAAACCAAGTAAACCCGTGCTGTTGCGTTTGCCGTTATCGTAAAAACCGCTGTAACTATCTACTTCTATATCGGTTCCTTTTCTAAAAATAGCTTGTATGTTTTGGGTGTTTAAGTCGGAATGAAATTCGGCTCCAAAACTTCCTTGTACGCAATGGTTCGGCCATAAAACTTGTGGTAATCCGTTTAGGTCAATCACTTCAAACGGTTGCTTGCCTTCGTGGTTGGCAGCAAAACTTTTATGCGTTGCCGGATGCCAATCTTGGGTAGCTACCACCACATCAAACTGGTCTTGTATTTTATTCACTAACGGAATTATCGCGTTACCGTTTTTCACTTCAAGCGAACCTCCTTCCAAAAAATCATTCTGAATATCAACAATTAATAATGCCTTCATAAAAATTTATGTTATATTTAAGATAAATTAAACAGTTAAGAACCAATAAAAAGGGCATCTTTGAGAACATTAACAATCACCTAACAACGCAACTTGTAAATTACATACGGTTTGTAATTTTTAAAGTGATTAAAACATTTTTTATGGACAAAAAACAATTAAGAAGTACCATCTTTCAACATTTAGACGGATTGGTTACTGCTCCGATTGTATCGGCTTTAAATAGCAAAAATCTTTTAACTGCATTCGCTTCTAAAAACACCTTAACCTTAGATGAGTTGGCAGATAATTATCAGGCAAACAAAGGTTATTTAAACGTAGCGTTGCGTACGTTGGCATCGCAAGGTTTTATTGATTATTCGGTAGATAACAAACAAAACACTGTTACGGTTAGCACCAACGCAAATACACAAACCTTTATTGATTACGCTTATTTGTACGATGAAGTTACAGCTTTTTTAAAATATTCAATTGATTTTCATCCGAGAAATTTCGATAAAAAACCTTTTGAAAAACTAGCGGTTTTATTCGACAAATACTACAATAACTTCGGAATTACCTTTTCTGAAAACGAGAACGAATTGCGCATTCAAAAGCAAATCTTAAAACATATCGAAGGACATTTAGTAGGTCCAACGATTGTGCGTTTGGGAATGAGTGGTATGTTTCATAAGTATTTTATGGAATCGTCTTTCAAGGCAGAAGAATTCCATACCGAGCCAGAATGTTTTGAGAAGATTCTTGATTTCTTAACGCATTTAGATTGGTTTGATAAGAAGAATGACAATTACCAATTTACCGAAACGGGCTTATTTTTTGCCAAACGTGCAGCTTCATACGGAGTTACGGTTTCGTACCTGCCAATGTTTAGTAAAATGGAAGATTTACTTTTTGGAAATGCCGAACGCATTCGCCAATTAAACGAAGGTGAAGACGAAATTCACGTAGATAGAGCCATGAATGTTTGGGGAAGTGGTGGCGCTCACGCAACGTACTTTAAAGTAATTGACGATTTTATTATTGAGATTTTCAATCAACCGTTAGACAGTCAGCCAAAAGGAATTTTAGATATGGGTTGTGGTAATGGTGCTTTTTTACAGCATTTGTACGAAACCATTGAACGTTATACGTTACGCGGTAAACATTTGGATGAATATCCGTTGTTTTTAGTGGGTGCAGATTACAACCAAGCAGCTTTGAAAATAACACGTGCCAACTTAATTAAAAATGATATTTGGGCAAAAGTTATTTGGGGCGATATTGGTGATCCGAATCGTTTAGCTGCTGACTTAAAAGAGAATTACGGCATTGCTTTAGAAGATTTATTAAACATGCGTACGTTCTTAGATCATAACCGTATTTGGTTTGAACCTAAAAATATAAACCCAGAACGCGTGAGTACTTCAACTGGTGCTTTTGCACATAGAGGTGTTTATTTATCGAACAATTTGGTTGAAGAAAACTTACTGGAGCATTTACAAAAATGGCAGCCTTATATTAAGAAGTTTGGTTTAATGGTGGTTGAATTACATACGATTGATCCGGCAATTACATCGAAACATTTAGGCGAAACTCCGGCTACAGCTTATGATGCTACCCACGGATTCTCAGATCAGTATATTGTGGAAGTCGATGTTTTTCATAGAGTTTGTAAAGAAGCTGGTTTGCAACCTGACGATAAATTGTTTAAGAAATTCCCGAATTCTGAATTAGCAACTGTAAGTATTAACTTATTGAAATAAAAAAATCCACTCGTTTATTGCGAGTGGATTTTGTTTTTATTATTACATACCTGTTCGCATGGCTTCAACAGGATCTAATTTAGATGCGGATATGGCAGGTAAAATTCCAGAAATTAAACCGATGAAACTTGCCAATGATAATCCGATAACGATGTTGTAAAAACTTAAGAACATATCAAATTTTCCGGTTGCAGTTACTCCAACACAGATAAAGTAAACAATTACAACTCCGACCAAACCACCAATAAAAGATAGTATTACAGCTTCAAAAAGAAACTGATACAAAACAAAGCGATTCTTTGCTCCCAATGCTTTTTGAATTCCGATGATGTGCGTACGTTCTTTTACAGAAACAAACATGATATTTGCAATTCCAAAACCTCCAACTAAAAGAGAAAACCCACTAATTATCCAACCAACAATATTTAAACTTCCTACAATATTGTCAATAAAATCAGTTAACCCTGCAAATTCATTCAAAAAGAAATTATCAATATCTGAAGGTTTCAATCCACGGTAAGTTCTAAGTTTTAAAGTAATATCATCTTTAAAAATTTCTGAATCATAACCTTTTTGTGGCTTAGTAACTATTACAGGCGTAAGGTAATTACTGTTTTCTCCAAAATGCTGTCGCAAGAAATTAGATGGAATGTAAACTTGTAAATCTTTACTTTGTCCGAATGACGTTGCTCCTTCTTTTTCTAAAACACCAATAACGTCAAATCTTTTTCCATATAATCTTACTGATTTTCCAACTGGATTGCTATTCGGAAATAAAAGTTCGGCGATTTCATACCCCAAAACAATTACAGGATTTCCGGAAGCATCTTCACTTTCGCTAAAAAAACGACCTTGATCTACTTTTACATTATCTAAATATTGATAATCAAAACCACACGATGTGATATTTACACTGTTTGCCGTAGCGTTTTCAGATTTTATATTTTGCGAACTGGTATAATAGTTAAATGAAATGCGATCTATTCCTTCAACATTTCTTTTTAAATATTCATATTCATCATACTTCATATCCGGAAATTGTTCTATTTTCCATTTCGGAACATCAGTTGGAGAGAAAGAATACTGAAAAATATTAAGCATGCTGTTGTCGTATCCATCTAAATCTTTTCGAATTCCTTTATCCATAGAATCAACCGCAGCCAAGACCGCGATTATTGAAAAAATTCCAACAGTAACACCAAGTAACGATAGTAAAGTTCGTAGTTTATTTGTTCGTAAAGCATTTAACGCGAACATCAAACTTTCTCTTAATAATTTTAAATAAATCATTCTATTTCATTAGAAGTTGATATAAATATAAGTAGAAAAAAGCAAGAATATGTTACAAGGGTAATTCATTTATTTTTTTTATTGAATAATTGAAAATCAGCCCATTTTTTTTTTAATAAATGAATAACAAATAGTAGTTTTGCACTTTCAAAACAATGACACAACTATAATGACAACAACTAAAAAGATTCAATCTGCATTAATATCAGTTTTTGATAAGAATGGCTTAGAACCAATTGTAAAAAAATTACACGAAAACAACGTAGTTATTTATTCTACCGGAGGAACAGAAACATTTATCAAAGATTTAGGTATTCCTGTAGTTCCTGTAGAGGAAGTTACATCTTACCCATCAATTTTAGGTGGACGTGTAAAAACATTACATCCAAAAATTTTCGGTGGTATTTTAAACCGTCAAGACCATGAAGGTGATGTACAACAAATGCAAGAATATGCAATTCCTCAAATCGATTTAGTAATTGTTGACTTATATCCGTTTGAAAAAACAGTTGCTTCTAAAGCACCTGAGGCTGATATTATTGAAAAAATTGACATAGGTGGAATTTCGTTAATTCGCGCAGCAGCTAAAAACTTTAAAGATACAGTTATCGTTGCTTCTGTTGATGAATATGAATTATTCTTAAACATGATTACAGAAGGAAACGGAGCTACAACTTTAGAACAAAGAAGATTATTAGCTACACGTGCTTTCCACGTATCATCTAACTATGACAGTGCTATTTTTACGTTACGGAGAAAACCCGCATCAAAAAGGATTTTTCTTTGGAAATTTTGACGAAATGTTTACTAAAGTTCACGGAAAAGAATTATCTTACAACAATTTATTAGATGTAGATGCTGGAGTTAAATTAATGGAAGAGTTTAAAAATGAAGCTCCTACATTTGCCATCTTAAAACACAACAACGCTTGTGGAGTTGCACAAAAACCAACAATGGTTGAAGCTTATTTAACAGCTTTAGCGGGTGACCCAACTTCTGCTTTCGGTGGAGTTTTAATTGCAAACGGAAACATTGATGTTGCTACTGCAGAAGAAATCAATAAATTATTCTGTGAAATAGTAATTGCTCCTTCTTATGATGAAGATGCTATCACAATTTTACAAAGCAAGAAAAACAGAATTATTCTTATCCTTAACGATGTAGAATTACCAAATAAACAAGTTCGTAGCTGCTTAAATGGAATTTTAGTTCAAGATAAAGATTATATCACAGATACTAAAGAACACTTATCTTACGTTACTAACTTAAAACCATCTGAAGAACAAATTGAAGATTTATTATTCGCATCTAAAATTTGTAAACACACAAAATCAAACACAATTGTTTTAGCTAAAAACAAACAATTATGTGCTTCAGGAACAGGACAAACATCACGTGTAGATGCTTTAAAACAAGCTATTGAAAAAGCAAATACTTTTGATTTCGATTTAAACGGAGCTGTTATGGCAAGTGACGCTTTCTTCCCGTTCCCAGATTGTGTTGAGATTGCTAACCAAGCAGGAATCACTGCTGTTATTCAACCAGGTGGTTCAATAAAAGATGAATTAAGTGTAAATTATTGTAACGAAAATAATGTTGCAATGGTTACTACAGGAATTCGTCATTTTAAACATTAATTTATTATTTTTGTAAGGAAACCTTTTAATTAACTTAATACCCTTTTAACGAATATGGGATTTTTTGATTTCATGACCGAGGAAATTGCAATGGACCTTGGTACTGCTAATACACTTGTTATTCACAATGGAAAAGTTGTGGTAGACAGCCCGTCTATCGTGGCACGTGATAGAGTTACTGGAAAAATAATTGCAGTAGGAAAAGAAGCGAGTTTAATGCAGGGGAAAACCCATGATAACATTAAAACCATCCGACCGTTAAAAGACGGAGTTATTGCAGATTTCGATGCTTCTGAAAAAATGATTAGTCTTTTCATTAAAAGTATTCCTGCACTTAAGAAAAAACTATTTACTCCTGCCCTACGTATGGTTGTTTGTATTCCTTCTGGAATTACAGAAGTTGAAATGCGTGCGGTAAAAGAATCTTGTGAGAGAATCAACGGTAAAGAAGTTTACTTAATTCATGAACCAATGGCAGCTGCAATTGGTATTGGTGTTGACATCATGCAGCCTAAAGGAAACATGATTGTTGATATAGGTGGAGGTACATCAGAAATTGCAGTTTTAGCTTTAGGAGGTATTGTTTGTGATAAATCTGTAAAAATTGGTGGAGACGTTTTTACTAACGACATCATTTATTACATGAGAACGCAACACAATTTATTTGTAGGAGAAGGAACGGCAGAAAAAATCAAAATTCAAATTGGTGCTGCCATCGAAGATTTAGATCAAGGCCCAGAAGACATGTCTGTTCAAGGACGTGATTTATTAACAGGTAAACCTAAACAGATTAACGTTTCATATAGAGAGATTGCTAAAGCGTTAGATAAATCTATTCAACGTATCGAAGACTCAGTTATGGAAACGTTATCACAAACGCCACCAGAATTAGCTGCTGATATCTACAATACTGGAATTTATTTAGCAGGTGGAGGTTCGTTATTAAGAGGTTTGGATAAACGTATTTCTCAAAAAACAGATTTACCAGTTTACATTGCTGAAGATCCATTACGTGCTGTAGTTCGTGGTACTGGTATGGTTATTAAAGACATCAATAAATACAAAAGTATTCTTATAAAATAAGTAAAGAAAAAGCATGCAGCAAATCATATATTTTTTTACAAAAAACAGCACGAAGTTGCTGTTTTTGCTGCTTTTAGTCATTTCATTATATCTGACTATTCAGTCGCACGCTTTTCATAAAAGTCAATTCATTAATTCAGCAAATTTAGTTTCAGGAACTATTTATGAAGAAACCAATAACGTTAAAGAATATCTTCATTTAAAATCTGAAAATGAAATGCTTGCTGAAGAAAATTCAAGACTAAAACAGATACTTTATAATAGCGAAATTATAATTGATTCTGCATTTTCGATTAAACCAGAATTAAGAATTGCCTCTGACTTTGAAGTTTTTCAAACTAAAATTATTAGAAATAGTTATAATAAAAAAGATAATTACTTGACAATAAAAGGAGGTATTAAAAATGGCTTTTCAAAAGATATGGGAGTAATTAATGCTAGAGGAGTAATTGGAATTGTAGAAAATGTTTCTAAAAATTATGCAACTGTTCAAAGTATCTTAAATACTAAAACACGAATTGATGCAAAAATTAGCAATTCTAATCATTTTGGAACTTTAGTTTGGGACGGAAAAAATACAGGTTTTATTCAATTGATTGATATTCCAAAATTAGCTAAGATACACAAAGGAGATAGTATTGTTACAGGTGGTGAATCTACTATTTTTCCTGAAAATATACCTGTTGGAATAATTGATAAAGTATTCGCCTCTAAGAACTCTAACTTTTATACAATTAATGTTCGTTTATTTAATGATATGACAAATATTGGTTCAGTATATTTAATAGAGAATGTAAATCTTGAAGAAATTAAACAATTAGAAGAAATAACTTTAGATAATGAATAGTGACTTACTTATAAATATTTTTCGATTTGTATCCTTACTTTTACTACAGGTTGTTTTATTCAATAACATTGAATTGTTTGGTTTTGTAACACCTTATCCTTACATTTTATTTATATTATTATATCCTTTAGATTGGAATAGAGCAGGTTTAATAACAGCAAGTTTTTTACTTGGTTTAATTTTAGATACTTTTAATAACTCTGGTGGAGTACATGCAGCCGCTTGTGTTACTTTAGCTTACTTTAGAGAACCATTTTTAAAATTCTCATTTGGTATTAGTTATGAATATCATATGATGAAAATTACAGACAAAATTTCAAACGAATTAATCACCTACTTAGCAATTTCAACCATTTTTCATCAAATCATTCTTTACAGTTTAGAGATATTCAGCTTTAATTTTATTTTAGAAATTTTATTAAGAACATTATTATCATCAATATTAACTTTAACCTTCATTATTATCTTAATTTTTTTAATAAAACCAACTAAAAAATGAGAAAACTACTATTTCCAATAATTATAATTTTAGCCACAATGGCAATTGTAGCCAAATTATTCTATTTGCAAATTATAGATGACTCTTACATAAAAAAATCAGATAATAATGCTTTAAAAATTGTTTATGAGTATCCCGAAAGAGGTTATATTTACGATAGAAATAGTAAATTATTAGTAGCTAATCAGCCTAGCTATGATATCATGGTGATTCCTCGTGAAATGAAAAACATCGATACTCTTTCATTATGTAAAATTTTAGATATAACTATTGAAGATTTTAATACTAAAATAGAAAAAGCTAAAGTTTACAGTCCAAGATTACCATCCGTTTTTTTATCACAATTAACAAAAAGAGAATTCGCCGCATTTCAAGAAAAAATTAGACATTACAAGGGTTTTTATATACAAAAAAGAAATTTAAGAGATTACCAAGTTGATTTTGCTGGTAATGTTTTTGGATATATCAGACAAGTTAATGAAGGCGACATAAAAAGAAATCCATATTATATTAGCGGAGATTTAATAGGAATTCAAGGGGTAGAACAAGCGTACGAGGAAGTATTACGTGGACAAAAAGGAGTTAAATATATTCAGAAAGACAAACATAATAGAGAAATTGGATCATTTAAAAATGGAATTTATGATACTATTTCTGAAAAAGGTAAAGATATTACAATAACAATAGATGGCGCACTTCAAGAATTTGGGGAGCAATTAATGATAAATAAGCGTGGTGGTATTGTAGCAATTGAGCCCAAAACAGGCGAAATTTTAGCATTAGTTGCATCACCAAATTACGATCCGAAACTTTTAGTTGGAAGAGAAAGATCTAAAAACTATCAAGAATTAGCTGAATTACCAGGTGATCCATTTTTTGATCGTGTTTTAATTGGAGAATACGCGCCTGGTTCTCCATTTAAAATTTTAACAGGTCTAATTGGTCTTCAAGAAGAAGTAATAACAACAAGTACAAGCTTTCCATGTAGCCATGGCTTCTATTATGCTCGAGGTGCGTTTATGAAATGTCACGATGCAGGTAGTTGGAGTCTACATCCTGCTATTGCAAAATCTTGTAATACCTATTTTGCTCAAACGTATAAACGCATTATTGAAAAATATAGAAATCCGAAACTTGGAATGGATGCATGGTATAGTCATTTAAAAAGTTTTGGATTGGGCGATTTTTTAGGTTACGATTTACCAATTGGTAGAAAAGGACAAATTCCAAATTCAGCATACTATGATCGATGGTATCCTAACGGAGCTTGGAAAAGTACAACAACAATCTCAAACTCAATTGGACAAGGAGAAATAACTGTAACCCCTATTCAATTAGCTAACGTTATGTGCGCAGTTGCGAATCAGGGTTACTACTATACTCCTCACATTATTAAATCTATAGAAAACGATAATATTGATAAAAATTTTGTTCAGCGTAAAAACACTACAATCGATAAGCAACATTTCAAACCCGTAATTGAAGGTTTAGCAGAAGTTTATCAATCAGGAACCGCTAGAAGATTACAAATACCAGATATTGAAATTTGTGGAAAAACAGGAACAGTAGAAAATTTCATTCGAGTAGATGGCAAAAAAACACAACTTAAAGATCACTCAGTATTCTTAGCCTTTGCACCTAAAGAAGACCCTAAGATAGTAGTCGCTGTTTTTATCGAAAATGGAGGATTCGGTGCAACAATTGCAGGTCCAATTGCTTCTTTAATGATTGAACAATATT